>NZ_CAXAPN010000002.1:0-276583 GCF_963971015.1 Pseudomonas sp. RA_15y_Pfl2_54 | reverse complement strand
CTTGATCATCTTCACGACTTGCAGCTTGAAGCTGTCGTCGAATGTTCTGCGTTTGTCGGTCATGAAAAACTCCTCGATAGATGCATTTTCCACCTATCGGGGTGTCCGGGGAAATTAGACCACTACAATCCTGTAAGGCCGCCGCCCGAGCGGCCTCACTCCCCCCTTCGATCTTCCACCCCGCCTGCAAGACTTTGCCTGTTCCGGAGACTCTCAAACAAAGCTGTTTTCAGGCCCGCTCCGAAATGGGCGATAGCTGTGTTTTCGATTGCACCACCGCAGGCGCTCGCACGAAGAGAAATGCAATCGACAAAATCCAAAAAACGGGCTGAAAGCCTTGCTCCATATGGCTTGCACGCTTTCCATTCGCTCCCACCGCATGATGAATGCAACCCCAAAAAACAATCTGTTCACTTTCAGAAAACAAGGGGGCACCCTTATTGCAATTGGGTTTGGTGACCTGAAACGCCGTCAGGACTGGAGCGTTGCCAGTGCATTGGTTTTGCATTTCCTTGCAAAACCTTGCACAGAATGAAAAGAGCGATTGCCTGGGAAGCCCCGCAGCCAGCCTGGGCTAGAACCCTGATTGCACTACCTTGAGACTTGCACAAAAAAATCACACAGAACGCGTCGGCGGGAGGGGGATAAGTGCATTTTCATGCTGTTTTTTTTTCATGACTGGATTTTTTACTGAAGGTTTGAGGTTGCTTCACCATCCGTTCGCACTTGACCCGATCCGCAATTTGCATTGGATTTGACAAGCACGTTTCGAGGTTATGACCGGCAGAAACCGGCCAGGAGCGGTCAGTTGTCAGCACCGTGAACTGCCTCAGATAGCTGGTCATCGAAGTATTCCGTGTCATCACGGGGCTCTGAATCCAATCGCCGTTTGGCCTCGGCCAACATTTGAGGAAATGCGATTCGCTGGTTCAGAAAAGTAGCGACCATGAGATCTGACAGTTCTTTAAGAGGCGTGTCCCAGGCATCTCGACAATGCTGTAGTAACGTTGTCGGAGCCTCTCCTTTCCAAGGGCCAATGATGTTGGCTACTGTTGTCGGTTGGACCATTGGCATCAATTCGTACTGGTTGGAAAACGGGATTCTATCGACAGATCGCACGCAGTGCGAAGGGCCGCTTTGGGTCGATAGCTGCCGCTTGCGTGCGCACAGTCCGCACATCAAGATCCCTAGCAACTCAGAAGCTTCGTACCCAATCAGGGAGGACTGACCGCCAATGGAGATTCAACGGGTTACGCACATGCCGTCACAAATTGCTGCCCTTGAGAAAGAGGCTGTGGCAGAAGGTTTCAGATTTATCACCCGGCTGACTTCGGAATGGTATTCAGGCACTAATTGCTTCGATGCGCCAGGCGAATGCCTAATGGCAGCGTATCTAGACCGGCAACTGGTGGGCGTTGGAGGTCTGTCTGTTGATCCGTTCACGCATACCCGCACAGGAAGGCTGCGGCGTGTTTATGTGACTCCTGTGTCACGGGGGCAACAGATTGGCAGGCGACTGGTTAGCTCCTTGCTTGCCCACGCCGCTTTGCACTTTGAAAGTGTGCGTCTTTACACCGACACTTCTGAGGGAAGCACTTTTTACCTGCGCTGCGGCTTCACACGAACTCAAGACGCTCATGCGACTCACATCGTGCAGCTAAGAAGCCTCTGACTCTGGCAGCTATCGGCCAAAAGCAGACCATGGACACGCTGCTATTACGCCAGTAATGTGTGCCCAAGTCATGTCGTTTTTCCTCCTCGTCCCATGTCGCGTTTCTGGCGCAACACTCAAGTTAAACAGGGAGTTACGCATGCACAAGGAACGTTATCAGACACAATCGGCGGAAAACATTACGCCACTTGTGTCGTCTAATAATCATACGCAAGAGGATGTAGTTTGATAAATTTATTGATCGGGGGGATTCTCGGCCTAATTATTGCTGCGGTTGGTTTTGATATAATTCAAAGCCAAGATAGAAACTTAACGATTCAAACAGTAACTAACATCGTAATTGCCCTCGCTACTATGGTCGCTGTCGCAATTAACTATCTTTCCGTAAAAAATCAAAAAGAAAGTCGGCGCTGGGAGGTTAATAAAGACGCACTAATTAACGTTAGCACCACGTTATCCGACTTGATGTCACAAACCGGAAAGCTATCTGACAATGCATTTAACGGTGCGCAAGGCATTCCTGAAGAACACAAATTCACACCTGACAATTCTATATATTCAAAATTTGACAATTATCTAGCCCATACCGTTAGTGTTTATGGGGTACTGCTGAATAAAGATATAATTTCAGCCATAGAAAAATACAAAAAAACTGATTCGAATATTACAAATGCATACAACAATGATGAATATGATATTTTTCAGGCATATGACGCTTCCTATGCTGCCCAAGAAGAACTCATGAAAATATTAAATAAAAACATCAAAAAATACGCATCCATATAAACGTATGGCAACTGGTTCAAATCATTCGCTTCGCTCGCTGGGACTTGCTAAAGCAAGCCCCATAGCTTAATCGTTATACATTAATGAAGTAATTCGCATGTTCAAATTCAAGCGCAATGCCGTAGCAGGTGATACTTATGCCGTCTTGGGGTGGATTATTGCCTCAATAAGTTTGATTAGTTTCGCTCAACGACTTTTCAACATCGGTTTTGGCGTTATGGCAAGCAGCTTCTTTAGTTATTATCACAAGCTTGCACATGCTGTATTAGGGGCTCCTGCAGAGCTTTTTGGCATCAACTTGCCAAGCTCTCTAATTGACTTTTGGGCTCTATCGTTTGTCTGCGCTGGCGCCTACGTAAGAGCTAAAAATATCGAAGACGCTCGTGCCTTCCGGCATTTTCAACTGAAAAGACCATCAATAAAACTGAGAGTAACTGTCTTTTTAATATCCGGCTTTACTGGTCTTAGTCTTTTTATTCCACTGTCGGCAGCGTCCGTGTACACATATACGGATGGCGATATCACCCGAGACGCATTAAAAAATTTGCTTATAATTCTAACTATTGTCTTAGGGTTTTTTATTTTAAATGCATTCTCTCCATCGGCGTAAAGTGTATAACAATGCGCTCAAATCGTTCGCTTCGCTCCCTGGGACTGTCTAAAACCCGCCCCTTAGCTTAATCGCAGCGTCCGCAATTGGCCGATTTCTGCCTGTCGCCACCGTCAGTTTTGGGTTTTGGGCTTTGGGTCCAGACTGTGTGAAAACCTCCAGCACCTATTGAAACCTCGAAAACGGGTCAAGAAATCGCGCGCCTACATGAAATCCCGGCCTATGAGACTGTCGATAGATTTCAGATTTTGCGTAGAAGCGCAAACGTCAGTTTTGTCTTGAAGGGTTCACACAGCCTAGGGCGTTCTCTGCCCGTCGCCACCGTTTATTGTGCGGCCTGTGAACAGGGGGAACAGAACAGATACGGGATAGAAACGGGAAAAAACAACCTCAACCCTGGAGGCTCGAACATCAAGTAATGCCTACACCCCTCAATTTAAAAGGGCTTAACCGTCACTCCACAAAACCAGAATAAGTGATTGGAAATCACCAGCATGGAAAAGCGTCCGTATTCAGAGTGCGCAGGATACCGCGAAACAGATGCCGGGCCTGAGCGAGATACATGGACGAAGGCCTGCGCACAGGAGATAGCGCCAGCCAGCTGACACCAACATGCTTTTCAGAAACGCCCTACAGAACACCTCAAGTCCTTGTAATACAATTTCAGGTCGACTAAAGGAGTGTCAAAAAATGGCCAACCACGGATATATGTCCATCACCGGTAAAACTCAAGGTTTGCTTTCAGCGGGCTGCTCAAGTCCAGACTCTATTGGCAATAAATATCAGGCAGGACATACAGACGAAGTTATGGTGTTGTCTTATAGCCACAACATGGCCAATATCGGAAACATTAATAAGCCGACACACAGCCCTCTCATCATAACTAAAAACGTCGACAAATCCTCACCACTTCTCGCTCAAGCACTATCAACCAGAAAAAAAATAGACTGCACGATCAACTTTTATCGCGTGTCCTCCTTTGGCATACAGGAAAAGTTTTATTCCATCTCGATTACTGGCGGTGTTATTGCCGATCTGACGCTTGAGATGCCTCACTCTATTTTGCAAAACGATGCAGAGCCGCAGGAACACCTGGCTATTCGCTATAGGGAGATCACCTGGGTACACCACTCAGCTGGAACCAGCGGCCACAGCACCTGGGGAAACGAGGCGTGAAACCAATAAGTGAATGCAAACCCGGTAGTTGCGATTATTGGCTTGTCAGTGAAGCCGCAAGAAGACTTGGAAGCCAAGCCTGCACATTAGGTGCCAGGCACATTAAGGACGGCACGCTACGCTTGCAATTTGGTCGAGAGGTTTCTTACTACGCCAAAAGCATTGTTGATGCAGTTGCGCAGGGTGAAAAAAGTCCCGAGCAGGCTCTAAAGGATCTCAGGAATGAACAGAGCAGCCTTCTAAGCCAGTCATTGGAGGTTGCTCAAAAAGGCGTGGGAGCAATTGCTGGAGCGCTCCAATTTGCAGCAGGCGCGGGGATCTGTTACGGCTCCGCGGGCACACTTTGTCTACTCGCAGGTACCCCTTTGATGCTTCATGGGGCGAATAACGTATATGAGAATGGGCGAAATTTGTGGGAAGATCGCTCAGATACGCAGGGGCCAGTCAGAAAAGGTTACCAAGAGGCTGCAAAACTGGTAGGCACCGGAGAGCCTGAAGGAAATATGGCATATGGAGTCGTTGATTTAGGGCTTTCCGTATATGGAGTTGCCGGTCAAGTGTTAAAGCCTGATGCATGGCGATTGTTTGGATATGTACGAGCTGATTACGTACGCGGGTATGAAAAAGCAAGTAAATCAGCACTGTCTTTTGAGGCCATCTCAAACTCAATAACAATAAACTCAATATACAAGGAGAAAAAAAATAGTGATGAGTAGCCAACCACTTACAACAACACTATACTCACTTGTTTCTTTAGTAGCATTTTGGATTTTTTACTTAACAGCAAAAAAAATTTCAGGACCCAATCTTAAACCCGGAATGTTTTGGTTCTTTTTTGCATTACTCATGCTTTGGGGGGCAATACAACTTAACGTTGCTCGCTATGGCTACATCTTATTCATCCCTTCATCCAAAGACACTATTGAAAACAACTACATGATTCGATGGATTGCCTTTGCAAGCGCCATACTTCAAACGCTTTGCACGCCAAGCAAAGAAAATAAAAAACACTGATTCTCAAGTAGTTACATTAGAGACTAATCAATCTCGTCGATCATAATTCGACAACGCTCAGGCACCACCAGTGACAATCCATACCAAGAGACCAAGACCTGCCAGAAACACAGCCCCCCTCATTGGACCAGCCGCAGCGCTCCCACAGGATCTGGTTTCACTTCAGAGCCACACTTCCAAACGACAAACCCGGCACTTGGCCGGGTTTGTCGCCTCTGCGTCTTGCTTACTTTGCGACAGAACCCGCCGCGTGCAGCGCCTGCTGCGCACCGCGTTTGTTCTTGATCACATAGCAGACCCACATGAACACGACCCACACCGGAATCGCGTACACCGAGATCTGGATACCCGGGATCAGCAGCATCACGCCGAGGATGAACGCGACGAACGCCAGGCAGATGTAGTTGCCGTACGGATACCACAGTGCCTTGAACAGCGGCGTTTGCTTCGTCTTGTTCATGTGCTGACGGAACTTGAAGTGCGAGAAGCTGATCATTGCCCAGTTGATCACCAGCGTTGCCACAACGAGCGACATCAGCAGTTCCAGCGCATGCTGCGGGATCAGGTAGTTGAGCAACACCGCCACCAGCGTCACCGCCGCCGAGGCCAGGATCGAACGCACTGGCACGCCGCGCTTGTCGATCTTCGCCAGGGCTTTGGGCGCATCACCCTGCTCGGCCATGCCCAGGAGCATGCGGCTGTTGCAGTAGGTACCACTGTTGTAAACCGACAGCGCAGCGGTCAGCACGACAAAATTGAGGATGTGGGCGGCGGTGTTGCTGCCGAGCATCGAGAACACTTGTACGAACGGGCTTCCACTGTAGGAATCGCCGTTTGCGTTGAGGGTTTCCAGCAGGCTGTCCCACGGGGTCAGCGACAGCAGGATCACCAGAGCGCCGATGTAGAAAATCAGGATCCGGTAGATCACTTGGTTGATTGCTTTCGGGATCACGGTTTTCGGTTTATCGGCCTCGGCTGCGGTGAAACCGAGCATTTCCAGGCCGCCAAACGAGAACATGATGATCGCCATGGCCATCACCAGACCACTGACACCGTTGGCAAAGAAACCACCGTGGGACCACAGGTTGCTGACCGAGGCTTGCGGGCCGCCATTACCGCTGACCAGCAGGTAGCTGCCCAACGCAATCATGCCGACGATCGCCACGACCTTGATGATCGCGAACCAGAATTCGGCCTCCCCGAATACTTTGACGTTGGCCAGGTTGATGGCGTTGATCAGCACAAAGAATGCAGCAGCAGAAACCCACGTCGGGATGTCGGGCGCCCAGTAGTGGATGTACTTGCCGACCGCCGTCAGCTCCGACATGCCCACCAGAATGTACAGAATCCAGCAGTTCCAGCCCGACAGGAAACCGGCGAAACCGCCCCAGTATTTATGCGCGAAATGGCTGAAGGAACCGGCCACCGGCTCTTCGACAATCATCTCGCCAAGCTGGCGCATGATCATGAAGGCGATGAAGCCGCAGATGGCGTAGCCGAGGATCATCGACGGCCCGGCGGATTTCAGCACCCCGGCCGAGCCGAGGAACAATCCGGTACCGATCGCGCCACCGAGGGCGATCAGTTGAATGTGGCGATTTTTCAGGCCGCGTTTCAGCTCGCCTGATTGTGAGGGTTGTCCACTCATGAAAAAGGTCTCACGCAAGGTTTGATGATGTTCAGTAGACGTTGCTGCAAGGTTGCGATTTCAAGCAGCCCCGATCAAACCCCAGCGCAGGCACCAGGAGTTCAGCTTTTTTACAACGGTCATGCGTCACCTGTTTGTTTTTATCTGTGACGAAATCGAACCCGACACGCTTGTGACGCGGCGGAGTGAACAAGGCAGATAGCCTTGAGATTTGCGCGATTACGCAGAGGGTCACAGTTAAAACGCGGCGCATTGTACACCGCTAACCCCCTGCTGCCAGACTCCGCTGGATCAGCGTGTCGGTTGCCGGGATTGCACGTGTCCGCCTCGAGTCGCAAGGGCGGCTGCAAAAAATGAGTCAGGCCGTTGCAGGCCATCGACGGGGACGAGTGGAAAACCGTCCCACGGTGAGAGGTGGAAATCAGTCACGGCGTTCATTGCGCCTCCTTGTTGTTATGCGCCTGCACGACAGGCATGGAGCGCATCTCACCCTTCAAACGCCGCTGAAACAAGCGGGCCAGAGCCTTGTGCAACACCTGACCGGGCAACGTCCGGCAGCTTTTCCTTACACGAGCGACGTGGGGGGACTTTCACTGGGTTTGGGCGCCCTTTTCGTAAATATTTCCTTACAAGGCGTAACGTAAAATTTCCAATTCAGACAATTCCGTAGGTCGCCTGCAAATTGACGGTGGCTCGCTCACTCTTGAAAAAAGCCATCTAGTTTTTTGTTTTGAAATAAGAAAAACCTCATTCAAAAACAGAATAAAAAGTTTATTTAAAAATTAAATAGATGATTTTTTGCATTACAAAAAACCCTGAACTAGGTTCTTCACGTCTTGTCGGCCAACTTGACCGGCCAGTCACAACCATGTAAGTCATCTAGGAGATCGACCATGCAAGCACTGGAAAAAGACTTGGATACCGAACTGCAACTGGACGAATGGTTTGAAGCCCCCACTCACGAAGCGGCCGTGGAAATGATGCAAGCCGACGCGGTCGTGCCGTTCGGCACGGCGATGTGGCCTCTGTAACACATCATTGGGCAGACACGATCCGGCCGATCGTGCCTGCCGCTTTTTTCACGGTCAGTCAGGGAGGACTCATGGATAAGCCACGCGCGATCTCGCATTTCCTTTACTACCTCGAACATCACCCGGCCCTCGCCGACCTCGACTCGGCGCAGATTCTGCTCGGGCACACTGCCGATTACCAAGCCCTCACCGGCGCCATCGCCGAACAGGCCGGCGAACATTCACGCTTCAGGTTCAGCGCCCGACGTCTGGACCTGGAAAGTAGCGCAGCGCTGAGTTCGGCGATTGCCGACAGCGATCTGTACATTTTCTTCTACGACTCTTCCACCCTGCCCAACCCGCGCCCCGACGGTCCGGAGTTTGTTCGCGCCCTGCAAGCGGTGATGGCGCAGAACTGGAAGAAGTCGCTGCTGTTCAAGGATTACGGCGATTATTTCTACGACACATTCAGTGTCACGCCACGGCGCATTGCCGGGCTCAATAGCCACTTGATCCAACGCATGTCCCAAGCGACGACGCTGAGTTTCAAAGACGATGAAGGCTCATGGTTCGAAGCGCCCATGAGCAGTATCAAGAAGTGGACCGACATCAACGGCGTCGGCAACTTCGATCTGGCGCCTGGCGAGATCGCCACCCACAGCGAAGCCATTAACGGTCATGTGAAGTTCAAGGGCACCTTCCTCAGCACCATTCCGTTTGCGCGCAAGTACGGGGTACTGGAATCACCGCTGGAACTGTGGATCGAGAATTCGACCATCAGCCGCATCGCCACCGATGTGCCGGGGCTGGAGCATGATTTCAACAAGTACCTGGACGCGAACCCGTCGAACCGGCGCATCGAGGAGCTGGGGATTGGCACCAACGAAGGCGTGAAAACACTGTATGCGCGCAATGCCGGGTTTGAAGAACGGCATTGTGGATTGCACCTTGGGCTTGGGGGTGGAGCCAAGGGCAGTCATCACCTGGACCTGATCTTCTCCGGTGGCGTGTTGGCGCTGGATGACAAGCCAGTGTTTGATGGACGGTTTGTGTTTTAGCCTGAAATTGATGGCACTGCTAGCGGTCTCTTCGCGGGGCAGGCACCACAACACTTTCGCCAGACAAAAAAAAACGCCAACCCTGCGGTTGGCGTTTTTCATTCAGGCGCTAAACCCGGTCACTCAGGCTTCTTGCGCCCGAAACCCGGACGCTGGCCAGAGCCGGCCGGTGCGCCGCGACGCTTGCCCGACGGCTTGTCACCGTCGACCAGTTTGATCCCTGGGCGCTTCGGCGCAGGCTTGGCCGGACGCTTGTTGGTGGTGTCCGCCGGACGATCCGCTACCGGTGTACCGCGACCGGCCGGTGCGCCACGCTCACCACGCTCGGTGCGACCGTTGGCCGGACGCGGAGCGCGCTCGCCGTCACGGGCGACTGGCTTGCGCCCCGGACGCTCGCCTTCGATCTGCGGCTCGCGGCCTGGACGCGGGCCGGTCGGCGCGCCAGCGGCTGGACGCAGGGTACGCACGCGCTCGGTCTTGGCCATCGGCCGCGACGATTTGCGCTGCATGCGTTCCAGCTTGTCTTTGCTCTTGGCATTGAGCTGCGGCATCGCTACCGGCGTCAGACCCACTTCAGCACTCAGAATGTCGACTTCGTACTGGCTCATTTCGCGCCAGCGGCCCATCGGCAGGTCGGAGTTGAGGAACACCGGGCCGAAACGCACGCGCTTCAGACGGCTGACCACCAGACCTTGCGATTCCCACAGACGACGAACCTCACGGTTACGACCTTCCATCACCACGCAGTGATACCAGTGGTTGAAGCCTTCGCCGCCTGGTGCCTGCTTGATGTCGGTGAACTTGGCAGGACCGTCTTCCAGCACCACGCCGGCCTTCAGGCGCTCGATCATTTCGTCATCGACTTCACCGCGTACACGCACGGCGTACTCACGGTCCATCTCATAGGATGGGTGCATCAGGCGGTTGGCCAGCTCACCGTCGGTGGTGAACATCAGCAGCCCGGTGGTGTTGATGTCGAGACGACCGATATTGATCCAGCGACCTTCTTTCGGACGCGGCAGCTTGTCGAACACGGTCGGACGGCCTTCCGGGTCGTCACGAGTGCAGATCTCGCCATCGGGTTTGTTGTACATGATCACGCGGCGTACCGATTCGGCAGCCTCTTCACGCTTGATCACCTTGCCATCAATGGTGATGGCGTCGTGCATGTCGACGCGCAGGCCGAGGGTGGCGTCTTTACCATTGACCTTGATCCGGCCCTGGCTGATCCAGGCTTCCACGTCACGGCGCGAGCCGACGCCGATACGGGCGAGGACTTTCTGCAGCTTTTCGCCTGCTGGGCCGATTTCCTGGTCGTCTTTCTGATTGATGTCACTCATCTGGGCACCTCCCGGTGTGGTCTGTTCAGGCGGCGCCTGAAGCATTGAAATCTGGGTACTTTGCCGAAGGGATCGGCGAAGGGTCGCGAATCATACGCGGATGTGGGCCATCGCGCATCAGAGACTAGCTGATCAATGCACAGTTATTTCTTTTTCCGCCGACCGGCTCCGCCAAGCTTGATCAGCCGCAGCGCGGCTTCGGCCAGGACAGCGCGTTTGTCGTCCTTGTCGAGTTTCTTCCAGGCTTTGATTTCGCGCTTGCTGCGACCGCACCCCTGACAAACATCATCGGTGAACTTGCAGAGGCTGATGCACGGGTCTTTGGTTGAGCTCATCAATCTCTCCTGGCTGAACATAGAGCCAATGGGGGAGCGGCCGTGTTCAATCCTCAAATTCGCGGCGTTCGGCTTCGATGGCTTCAGCCAGGGCTCGGGCTTCGGCTTCCTCTTCGCTCAACTCGGGTGGCGGTGCGCACTGCTCAAGGGCTGCAACGGCAGCAAGAAGTTTTTCCCGTGCTTGCGCAACACCCAGCACGTCCTCTTCAGGTTCGGCTTCAGGCTCGGCTTCAAGTTCAACCTCGATAACCGGCTCGGTGATTTGCGTCTCAGGCTCAACCGGCGGCGCTTCGAAATCGGCGCCATCACGCAACAAATCATCGAAATCGGTCTTGATCCCCTCCTCCATACCGTCCAGCTCCAGCAGCAAGGTGTGGAAACTGGTTTCCTCCTTCTCCTCTTCGGGCTCGGCACTGGCGTCGGCCAGCTCCTGCAAACCCTGAGGCACTGGCGCGTCGTCAAAATCGAGTACCGGGTCGGCCTCCATCTCGCGCAGTTCGGCCAGCGGCGGCAAGTCTTCGAGGTTTTTCAGATTGAAGTGATCGAGAAACGCCTTGGTAGTGGCGAACATCGCCGGTTTGCCCGGCACGTCGCGGTAACCGACGATGCGGATCCACTCGCGTTCGATCAGGGTTTTGACGATGTTGCTGTTGACCGCCACACCGCGCACATCCTCGATCTCGCCCCGGGTGATCGGCTGGCGATAGGCAATCAGCGCGATGGTTTCCAGCAAGGCACGGGAATAACGCTGCGGGCGCTCCTCCCACAGACGGCCAACCCATGGCGAAAACTTCTCGCGGATCTGCAAGCGATAGCCCGAGGAGACTTCTTTGAGTTCGAAGGCTCGGCCATCGCAGGACTTGGCGAGCAACGCCAGGGCTTTCTTGAAGACCGGCGGCTCGGGCCGTTCGCCGTCTTCGAACAGTTCGTAGAGACGTTCAAGCGATTGCGGCTTTCCCGAGGCCAGCAGAAAGGCTTCAAGCAGGGGGGCCAGCTCGCGGGGTTCAGTCAGGTTCATGTTCGGACTCGTTATTCGGCTCGGGCTCGCACGTGGATCGCGGCGAACGGCTCATTCTGCACCAGCTCGACCAAGGATTCCTTGACCAGTTCAAGGATCGCCATAAAGGTCACCACCACACCGAGGCGACCCTCTTCGGCGGTGAACAGCTCGACAAACGGCACAAAACCGCCGCCCTTGAGCCGCTCAAGCACATCACTCATGCGTTCGCGGGTCGACAGGGCCTCGCGGCTGACCTGATGGCTTTCAAACATGTCGCCACGGCGCAAGACTTCGGCCATGCACATGAGAATTTCTTCCAGCGCCACATCAGGCAACAGCTTGCGCGCCCGAGCCTGCGGGGCGTCGAGCTTGGGCACCACAACATCACGGCCAACCCGGCTCAAGCCGTCGATGCCTTCGGCGGCAGCCTTGAAGCGCTCGTACTCCTGCAAGCGGCGGATCAGTTCGGCACGCGGATCGTCTTCTTCGTCTTCGACGGTCTCGGCCCGTGGCAGGAGCATGCGCGACTTGATCTCGGCGAGCATCGCGGCCATCACCAGATACTCGGCGGCCAGTTCCAGGCGCACCGACTGCATCAGCTCGACATAGCCCATGTACTGCCGGGTGATTTCCGCCACCGGGATGTCGAGGATGTTGATGTTCTGTTTGCGGATCAGGTACAGCAGCAGGTCGAGTGGGCCTTCAAAGGCTTCAAGGAACACTTCCAGCGCATCTGGCGGGATGTAAAGGTCCAGCGGCATTTCCATGACCGCCTGGCCATAGACCATCGCAAACGGCAGCTCCTGCTGGGCGCCGGCCTGGGGATCGACAACGGTTTGCACTGCGGACATTCAGGCCTCGACCATGAACGGCGCGGGGTCGCCGCAACCGACGCGGATCACTTCCGGATCGTCGCCGGTCAGGTCGATCACGGTGGAGGCCTTGATGCCGCCGAAACCACCGTCGATGATCAGGTCCACTTGATGTTCGAGTAACTGGCGCATTTCGTAAGGATCGCTGAGCGGATCTTCATCGCCCGGCATGATCAGGGTCACGCTCATCAACGGCTCGCCCAGTTCGGCCAGCAGTGCCAACGCAATCGGTTGGCTCGGTACGCGCAGGCCGATGGTGCGTTTCTTCGGATGCAGCAGCAGCCGGGGCACTTCCCGGGTGGCGTTGAGAATAAAGGTGTAGGGGCCCGGCAGGTGCGCCTTGAGAATACGGAAAATGCCAGTGTCGATCTTGGCATAGTTGCCCAATTGCGACAGATCGCTGCAGATCAGTGCGAAGTTGTGCTTTTCGTCAAGCTGGCGCAGGCGTCGAACGCGCTCAATGGCGGTTTTGTCGCCAATTCGGCAACCGATCGCGTAGGAAGAATCCGTGGGATAAATCACCACCCCGCCTTTGCGGATGATCTCGACCGCCTGTTTGATCAGGCGCGCTTGCGGGTTTTCCGGATGTATCTGGAAAAATTGACTCACATTCTCTACCTGTTCAGACGGCGGCAATAACTGTGTCATGTTTGAACCGACACCACAGGGGTGGAAGGTCCTCGGGAACCGGCCGGTACTGGCCGATCTCGGACCAGCCACCAGGGCCATGGAAGTCACTGCCAGCGCTGACCAGCAGACCGAACTCACGGGCAAGGATTGCCAGGCTGCCCACCTGTTCCGCAGGCTGATGGCCATTGACCACCTCGATCGCATGCCCGCCTGCTTGAATATAGTCGGCAATCAGCTTTCGGCGCTTGCTGCGGGTGAAATCGTAGTGCCACGGATGCGCCAGGCTGACCCAGGCATTGGCGGCGCGCAACGTGTCGACAGTGTCTTCCAGCGTCGGCCAGTGCAACTTGACGTCACCCAACTTGCCAGCGCCGAGCCACTTGCGAAATGCTTCGGCGCGATCCTTTACAAACCCTTCACGAACCATCCAGTCAGCAAAATGCGGACGAGCCGGCGCGTTACCGCTATCGCCCAGCTCCTGCTGGATCTGTCGGGCGCCATCGAGGGCGCCAGGCATCCCCTTGAGCGCGAGCTTGCGGCTTATTTCTTCCGACCGCAGCCAGCGGCCATCGTGCAATTTGGCGATGGCCTCGACCAGTGGAGCGGCGTTGACGTCGAAACCGTAGCCCAACACATGGATGGTCGCGCCGCCCCAGGTGCAGGAGAGTTCGACGCCGTTGACCAGTTGCATGCCCAATTCATTGGCGGCCGCGCGCGCTTCGGCGAGGCCTTCAAGGGTGTCGTGGTCGGTCAACGCCAGGACTCGCACGCCGTTTTCGAACGCACGTGCAACCAGAACCGCTGGCGCCAATGCGCCATCGGAGGCCGTGCTATGGCAGTGCAAATCAACATTCACGGGGAGTTGTAACCTCAAATCAGCTGGCGCTATCGCGCGCCCATATGTTTGTTATTATGCCGCCACATCCAGCTTCTGGCTCTCACTGTGAAACAATTCATCGATTTCATCCCGCTTCTGCTGTTCTTCATCGTTTACAAACTCGATCCGCGGGTCGTCGACCTCGCTGGCCATGAAGTGACTGTAGGCGGTATTTACAGCGCCACCGCCATGCTGATCATCAGCTCCCTGGTGGTATACGGTGTGCTTTTCATCAAACAGCGCAAGCTGGAAAAGAGCCAATGGCTGACCCTGATCGCCTGCCTCGTGTTCGGCAGCCTGACCCTGGCCTTCCACAGCGAAACCGTCCTCAAATGGAAAGCCCCGGTGGTCAACTGGCTGTTCGCCGCGGCCTTCATCGGTAGCCATTTCATCGGCGACCGTTTGCTGATCAAACGCATCATGGGTCACGCGCTGACCTTGCCGGAACCGATCTGGACCCGCCTGAACATCGCATGGATCGTCTTTTTACTGTTCTGCGGGGCCGCCAACCTGTTCGTCGCCTTTACCTTCCAGAGCATCTGGGTGGACTTCAAGGTGTTCGGCAGCCTGGGCATGACCTTGGTGTTCCTGCTCGCACAATTTATTTACCTGTCCCGTCATATGCACGACGCCGATACCAAAACACCAAAAACCGAGGACTGACATGCTCTACGCAATCATTGCCACCGACGTCGCCAACTCTCTTGAAGCTCGCCTGGCCGCGCGCCCTGCACACCTGGAGCGCCTGCAAGTGCTCAAGGGCGAAGGCCGTATCGTACTGGCCGGCCCGCACCCGGCCGTCGACAGCAATGATCCGGGCGCAGCGGGTTTCACCGGCAGCCTGATCGTCGCGGAATTCGACTCCCTGAGCGCCGCGCAAGCCTGGGCCGATGCCGATCCGTATATCGCCGCCGGCGTCTACGCCAGTGTGATCGTCAAGCCGTTCAAGCAAGTCCTCCCGTAGTTCTTCCCCCCCACGCGATGAACCTTGTCGGTTCATCGCGTTCTCAATCGCTCATTATTCTCGTTCGTCTGCCGACAACCTGCCCAATATCCATTTGGAAACAGGTGTCGCGATGCGCAAGGGTCCGTTGTGTCTGATGTGGGTCACGTTGTCGATCATGGCGCCCGCCCACGGTGAGGAAACCACCGAAGGCGGCAGCTCCACGCCATTGTCGTTAAGTGCTGGCAGCCAGATCACCGAGTTGCAACAGCGCCTCAAGGCCAGCGAGCAACAGCGAGAAATACTGAGCAAACAACTGCAAAATGCCGACAACGAACGCGAAAGCGCTCAGCTCGCCCGGTTGCGCCAGGAGAATCAGCGTCTCAAGCTGCAACTCAGGGAAGCCCAGGCCAGTCCGCTGCCGCGGATGCTGACCGAGCAGCAGCAGTGGTTCATTACGGGAGGTGGGGTAGCGCTATTGGCACTGCTCTGCGGTATCTTTGCCAGTGGTGCAAGCCGAAAACGTCGGCAATGGCTAAATTGAGTGAGTCATGAGCGAGCTGTTACTTATTGATGATGATCAGGAGCTGTGCGAGCTCCTGAGCAGTTGGCTGAGCCAGGAAGGCTTCCAGGTGCGTGCCTGCCACGATGGCCAGAGCGCCCGCAAGGCCTTGGCCGAAACCGCCCCGGCGGCGGTAGTGCTGGACGTGATGTTGCCCGATGGCAGCGGTCTGGAATTGCTCAAGCAACTGCGCAACGATCACGCTGATCTACCGGTCTTGATGCTCTCGGCAAGGGGCGAGCCGCTGGATCGCATCCTCGGCCTGGAACTGGGCGCCGACGATTACCTGGCCAAACCCTGCGATCCGCGCGAACTGACTGCCCGCTTGCGCGCCGTGTTGCGGCGCAGTCACCCGGCCGCCGTGTCGACTCAGCTTGAGCTGGGCGACCTGAGCTTTAGCCCGGTACGTGGCGTGGTCAGCATAGACGAGAAAGAACTGACCCTCACCGTCTCCGAAAGCCGCTTGCTCGAAGCCTTGCTCAAGCAGCCCGGTGAACCGCTGGACAAACAGGAACTGGCGCAACTGGCCCTCGGCCGCAAGCTGACCCTGTATGACCGCAGCCTCGACATGCACGTCAGCAACCTGCGCAGAAAGATCGGCCCGCACCCCGACGGCCGCCCGCGCATCGTGGCCCTGCGTAGCCGCGGTTATTACTACAGCCTGTAGGATTTGTCAGGTCAGCGCGAGAGCGTCTTTACCCAAGCTTTACGTAGCGCTGACCGCCGCTGACCTTGATCTCCGTAATCTGAACTCATCCGGAACGTACCGGGAACGAGACAAGGAGATACACCATGCGCAAGACTCTTATCGCTCTGATGTTCGCTGCCGCTCTGCCAACTGTCGCCATGGCCATGCCGCAAGACGGTGGCCCGATGGGTGGTCCGCTCGATGGCCCACGCCACGGCGGTCAGATGCACGGCATGCACGGCAAAGGCCCGTACAGCCAACTCGACCTGTCCCGCGAACAGCGCGAACAGATCCGCAAGATCATGGGCGAGCAGATGCACGAGCGTAAGCAAGTGGTCGACAAATACCTGGAAAAACTCTCGCCGGCTGACCAGAAAGCCATGAAAGACGAGATGGCGGCCAACCACAAGAAAGCCGAATCCGACGTCCGCGCCGTGTTGAAACCGGATCAACAGAAGAAATTCGACGAAATCCAGAAAAAACAAGCCGAACGTCGCGCAGAATGGGCTGAATTCAAGGCCTGGAAAGCGCAACAGCCGCAAAAGGCGCAATAATGCAGTAACCCACGATCCGACGGCCAACACCGTCGGGTCTGTTGCCACTCAATTCAAATGTGGGAGCGGGCTTGCTCGCGAAGAGGGATTATCAGTCGACATCCTCAGTGACTGATCCACCGTATTCGCGAGCAAGCCCGCTCCCACATGGGCATTGCGTCTGTTCTGAGGATTTTCTGTGCGTTCATTGTTCTGGCGTATTCTCGCGAGCTTCTGGCTGGCCATCGCTCTGGTTGCCGGGCTGTCCATTCTGCTGGGGCACATGCTCAATCAGGACGCGTGGATCCTCAGTCGTCATCCCGGGCTTAACACCCTCGCCGCTCAATGGACGCAGCGCTACGAAGCCCAAGGCGAAGACGCCGCCCAGAAGATCCTCGAACAACGCAAACGTCAGTACCACATCGACGTTCAGGTGCTGAACGAGACCGGCGACCCGGTAGTGCGCGGCACCTTCCCCCGCCGCGCGGCCGCTTTCGAAGCCCGGCAAAATAGCGATGACCGACGCCTGCCGTGGCGGCGTCTGACCGACGAATTCACCAGTGACAAAACCGGTGACACGTACCTGTTCATCTACCGTATTCCACACCCGGAACTCGATGCCTGGCACCGCGAAAGCCTGCTCTGGCCCCTGAGCGCGCTGGGTATCGCGCTGGTAGTGCTGACCCTGTTCAGCCTGTTGGTGACCTTCTCCATCACCCGTCCGCTCAGCCGTTTGCGCGTCGCGGTACACGATCTGGGGCAGACCACCTATCAACAGAACAGCCTTGCCAAACTGGCCAACCGTCGTGACGAGTTCGGCGTACTCGCCAATGACTTCAACCGCATGGGCGCCCGCCTGCAAAGCTTGATCGGCAGCCAGCGCCAATTGCTGCGCGATGTGTCCCACGAACTGCGCTCACCGCTGGCACGGCTACGCATTGCGCTGGCACTGGCTGAGCGGGCCAATCCTGAAGAACGGGAAAAACTCTGGCCACGCCTGACCCGCGAGTGTGATCGGCTGGAAGCGTTGATCAGTGAAATCCTGGTACTGGCGCGGGTCGATGCCGACAACGCCAGCGCTGAAGACGTCGACCTGAATGCTCTGCTTGGCGCCCTGCACAAAGATGCGCAACTCAGCTCGCCAGAGCAGGCCGTACGCCTTGACGCCGAACCACAACTCCACCTCAAAGGTTGGCCAACCATGATCGAACGCGCCGTCGATAACCTGCTGCGTAACGCGCAACGGTTCAACCCGGAGGGTCAGCCGATCGAGATCCAGGCCTCGCGTCAGGGCGAGCGGATGGTGGTGAGTGTGCGTGATCACGGGCCGGGGGTGCAGGCCGAGCATTTGACTCAATTGGGTGAGCCATTTTATCGAGCGCCGGGGCAGACGGCGGCGGGACATGGATTAGGGTTGGCGATTGCCAAACGTGCAGCGGAGCGCCATGGCGGGAATCTGACCCTGGCCAACCATCCTGAGGGCGGGTTTATTGCCAGTCTGGAATTGCCGTTGGTGCCGGGAGCCGTGGTGCAACCCTGATCAAAACGGTGGAAGCGGGCGTGCTCGCGAAGGCGTCAGGCCATTCAACAACGATGTTGAATGACACACCGCTTTCGCGAGCAAGCCCGCTCACCTATTGGCGTTCGGGGTATCAGGCCTTGCCCGGCCAGGCGCTGACAAACTGCGCCAGATCAACCTTCTCCGCTACACGCGGCTCTTTCTGCGGCGTGCCAAGGTACAGGAACGCGATCACCTCTTCCCCCTCAGCCAGACCCAGGCCTTGGGCGACGTGTTTCGAATACGCCAGATCGCCCGTACGCCACACCGCACCAATCCCCTGCGCGTAAGCCGCCAGCAAAATCCCGTGAGCCGCGCACCCCGCCGCCAGCATCTGCTCGGCCTTGGGATACTTGATGTGCGCCTGCAACTTCGCGATCACCACAACCACCAGCGGCGCACGCAGCGGGCCATTGCGCGCCTTGTCGATCATCGCGTCAGTGACTTCGCCTTCCTGCATTTGCGCAGCCTCGGCCAGCAACTCGCCCATCTGCTCGCGCGCCGGGCCTTCGACCGTCAAAAAGCGATACGGCTGCAAGTGCCCGTGATCCGGTGCACGCAGAGCGGCGCCAAACAGGGCTTCTCGCTGCTGCGCCGTCGGGGCCGGTTCGACCAGTCGTGGAACGGAAACACGGTTGAGCAAAGCGTCGAGAGCCTGCATTGGCCACCTCCTGAAAAAAATGTGCGGCTATTCTAGCTTCATCTGCCATCGGGATGCCGGTTTACATGCCCTGCCCCGCAGGTAGAATGGCGCCCTTCACACTACAGCCCGAGCGGACTTCATGGCGTTGCCGACCTTACGGATCATTGGTTTCATCATCGGCATCTTCCTGATCACGCTGGCCGTTGCCATGGTCGTGCCCATGGCCACCCTGATGATTTTCGAACGCACCAGCGACCTGCCGTCGTTCCTCTGGGCGAGCATGATCACCTTCGTCGCCGGCCTTGCGCTGGTGATTCCCGGCAGGCCGGAACACATTCATCTGCGCCCAAGGGACATGTACCTGCTGACCGTCAGCAGTTGGCTGGTGGTGTGCATCTTCGCTGCGCTGCCGTTTCTGCTGACGCAGCACATCAGCTATACCGACTCGTTTTTCGAAAGCATGTCCGGCATCACCGCCACCGGCGCGACCGTGCTTAGCGGTCTGGACACCATGTCTCCCGGCATCCTGATCTGGCGCTCACTGCTGCACTGGCTCGGCGGTATCGGTTTCATTGGTATGGCGGTAGCGATTCTGCCGCTGCTGCGCATCGGTGGCATGCGGCTGTTCCAGACCGAATCCTCGGACCGCTCGGAAAAGGTCATGCCCCGCTCGCACATGGTGGCGCGGTTGATCGTGGCCGCCTACGTCGGCATCACCGTTCTCGGTAGTCTGGCGTTATGGTGGGCCGGCATGAGCCCGTTCGATGCGATCAACCATGCCATGTCGGCGATCTCGACAGGCGGGTTCTCGACCTCCGATCAATCCCTGGCGAAATGGACGCAACCCGCCGTTCATTGGGTCGTGGTGGTGATCATGATCCTCGGCAGTCTGCCGTTCACGCTGTATGTGGCGACATTGCGCGGCAACCGCCGGGCACTGATCAAGGATCAGCAGGTGCAAGGTTTGCTCGGGATGTTGCTGGTGACCTGGCTGGTGCTCGCGACCTGGTACTGGTGGACCACCAACCTGCACTGGCTGGAAGCATTGCGGCATGTGGCGCTGAACGTGACGTCGGTGGTGACCACCACCGGTTTTGCCCTCGGCGACTACAGCCTGTGGGGCAATTTCTCGCTGATGCTGTTTTTCTATCTGGGTTTTGTCGGCGGTTGTTCCGGGTCGACGGCGGGCGGGATCAAGATTTTCCGTTTCCAGGTCGCCTACATTCTGCTCAAGGCCAACCTTAACCAGTTGATTCACCCGCGTGCGGTGATCAAGCAGAAGTACAACGGTCACCGCCTCGACGAAGAAATCGTGCGTTCGATTCTGACCTTTTCGTTCTTCTTCGCCATCACCATCTGCGTGATCGCCCTGCTGCTGTCGCTGCTGGGTGTCGACTGGATGACAGCGTTGACCGGCGCGGCCAGTACCGTGTCCGGCGTTGGCCCCGGCCTTGGCGAAACCATCGGCCCGGCGGGCAACTTTGCGACGCTGCCGGATGCGGCCAAGTGGATTCTTTCGTTCGGCATGCTGCTCGGCCGACTGGAGATCATCACGGTGTTTGTGCTGTGTATTCCGGCTTTTTGGCGTCACTGACCGC
Source organism: Pseudomonas sp. RA_15y_Pfl2_54 (assembly GCF_963971015.1). NCBI lineage: Bacteria > Pseudomonadati > Pseudomonadota > Gammaproteobacteria > Pseudomonadales > Pseudomonadaceae > Pseudomonas > Pseudomonas sp. RA_15y_Pfl2_54. Next base: position 256,030 of record NZ_CAXAPN010000002.1, on the reverse strand, counting down.
ATTCGGCGCTTGCAACAGCCGCGCCCGGTAATCGCCGGGCGTGGTGTCGAACCAGCGGCGGAACGCGCGGAAGAAGTTGCTCGGATCGGCGAACCCCAACAGGTAGGCGATTTCCAGCAGGGTCATGCTCGGCTGCGCCAGATACTGCTCGGCCAGTTCGCGGCGGGTATCGTCGAGCAATTGCTGAAAACTCGTGCCCTCCTCCTGCAACCGACGCTGCAAAGTGCGCTGCGACAAGTGCAAGGTCTGTGCGACGGTATCGCGCTTGGGTTCGCCCTGAGGCAGCAAACGGCACAGCACCTGGCGCGCCTTGTGGGTCACGCGGCTTTCGGAAAAGCGTGCCAGATATTCCCCGGCAAACCGGTCGTGCAACAGCGCCATCGCCTCGTTGGCGGTGGGCAGTGGCGCCTCCATGTCGGCACGCTCGAAGATCAGCGCATCGTACGGCGCGTTGAACATCAGCGGCGCATGGAAGGCTTGTTTGTAGGGTTGCAGATCAGCCGGTTGATCGCCCTGCACCAGTACTTTGACCGGGTGCAGCGTGCGCCCGCTCAGCCAGCCACACAGGGCCAAGGCACAGGCCAGCGAAGCTTCGGCGCTTTGCCGGGTCGGCGGCAGATGATCGCCGTGCACGGTCAGAATCAGCGCATAACCGTCTTCAAGCAAACGAAAACTCAGGTCGGCACTTTCGGCGATGATGCGCTGATAACGCACCAATCGCTGAAAACCTTCGGCCAGGGTATTACTCGACATCAGCGCATAACCGGCGACATGAAACGAGGCCGGCCGCACCACTTTGCCCATGTTCAGGCCAATCGCCGGGTTACCGGACAGCTCGACTGCCCGTTGCCAGAGTCGAGTCATGGAATCTTGCGGGAAGCGCGCATCCGGATCATCCAGGGCGGTGTAATCAAGCCCCAGTTGCTTGAACAGAACCCGGCAATCCAGGCCGTCCATCTCCAATGCTTTGACAATCCCCATCGCCCAGCTTGCAGAAGTCGTTCGTTCGCTCATGGCGTTTTTCTTTTACATGATGGGCCGCCTGTTACGGCCTGATTTGCGAAGGATACTAAAGTGGCGCCGATTGTCACTGGCCCCCCTCCATGATCACTCTAGACTCAAATAGGCTACCCGCAGAACAACTCGTCGCCAGAACAATAACCACAGAGATAGCGGTCGTGGAAAACATCAAACGTTTCAACAACTTCGCCGAGTTCTATCCGTACTACCTCAGCGAACACAACAACAGCACCTGTCGTCGCCTGCATTTCATCGGCACGACACTGGTGATTTTTATTCTCGCGCTGACCATCGCCAAAGGTGCATGGCTACTGTTACTGGCCCTACCGCTGGCTGGATACGGCTTTGCCTGGGCCGGGCATTTCTTCTTTGAGAAGAACCGCCCGGCGACGTTTCAACATCCGTTCTACAGCCTGCTTGGCGATTTCGTCATGTACCGCGACATGATTCTGGGGCGCGTGGCGTTCTGAAAAAAAGAAACATTGAGGATGGCCGATGAACGACAACGCGCGCTTCACCCATATGAAGGACGGCACGCAGGAAGACTGGGCGATCATCGCTGCGGATTTCAGTGCCTACGCCAGACAGTTGCCGTCACGGATCATGACGCACCTGAAATTGCTCGAAGGTGACTTCGGCGGTTTTCCGGTGGATCGCCTGACGCACTCGCTGCAAACCGCGACCCGCGCCTTTCGTGACGGACGTGAGGAGGAATACGTGGTGTGCGCGTTGTTACATGACATCGGTGACACCCTCGGCTCTTACAACCATCCGGACATTGCGGCAGCGATTCTCAAGCCGTTCGTCAGTGCCGAGAACCTGTGGATGGTCGAAAAGCACGGGGTGTTCCAGGGCTACTACTTCTTTCATCACCTGGGCATGGATCGACACCTGCGCGAGCAGTTCAAGGAGCATCCGCAGTTTCAGGCAACCGCCGAATTCTGCGCCAAGTACGATGCGCCTGCATTCGACCCTGCGTATGACACCCTGCCGCTCAGCTTCTTCGAACCGATGATGGCGCGGTTGTTCGCCGAGCCGAAGCACTCGATTTACAAGGCCGCGATGCAAGAACAGGCATCAGTCTGAGAACACCACAAACCGGTGTGGGAGCACACTCGCTCCCACATGGTTCTCTGTCGTTCAGGCGACCTCAGCGACGTTGGCAGCCTTGAGCTGCGCCTCTCGCGCCTGCGCATCCGCCAATCGATACAACTCGATCGTGCCATCCCAGTGCTCGATCAGCGCCGTGCATGACTCCACCCAATCGCCGCAATTGAGGTAGTCCACGTCCCCCACCTTGCGGATCTCGGCATGGTGAATGTGCCCACAGACCACACCATGCAACTCGCGCTTCACACATTCATGGGCGATTGCTTCTTCAAAGTCACTGATGAAACTCACCGCCGTCTTCACCTTGTGCTTCAGATACGCCGACAACGACCAGTAACCATAGCCATACCGGGCGCGCCAGTGATTGAGCCAGCGATTGAGCATGAGGGTGAATTCGTAGGCAGAGTCGCCAAGAAAGGCCAGCCAGCGGTGGTAACGGGTAATCACATCGAACTGGTCGCCGTGAATCACCAGCAAATGCCGACCATCGGCCGTGACATGCACCGCCTCATCGACCAACTGGATGTTGCCCAGAATCAGCTTGGAATAGCGGCGCAAGAACTCATCGTGGTTACCGGTGACGTAGATCACTTCCGTGCCGCGTTTGCTCATGGTCAGCAAGCGGCGAATCACGTTGGTGTGCGCCTGTGGCCAGTACATGCCGCCGCGCAGTTTCCAGCCATCGATGATGTCGCCGACCAGATAGATCTTGTCAGCATGGTAGCCCTTGAGAAATTGCGACAGGTGTTCGGCCTGGCAATCGCGCGTGCCTAGATGCACGTCGGAAATCCACAGGGTTCGTACCCGTTGTTTACGGCTGGGTTTGGCGAGCTCGGCGCTGGTCATGGGCAACCCTCTGGGATGTTTTGGCCAGAGTGCGCTCGCCCGGTTAATCGACCATGACAGGTGTGAGTCAGTCCTGTGACAGCGCACCCTGAGTGCGACGGTGTAGACTGACGCCCTGCCCGGAGACCTGCCATGCGTCCGATCCTCACCCTGCGTCAGTACACCCGCGACCTGATCGTCCACAGCCACGACCACGCTCAATTGGTCTTCGGGTTGTCCGGCGCGCTGGATTTCGAGGTCGAGGGCTGCGGCAGCCAAGTGCGTCAGCAAAGTTTTGTGGTGGTCCCCTCTGGGGCCCATCACGCCTGCGACAGTCCGGGCGGCAGTCGTTGTCTGGTGATGGACATTCCTGACGGGCAATGGCTGACCGATTCGCTGGGCGAACATGCCGAAACCAGTCGCCGTTTGCTCGACCAGACTGCGCGGTTATCGCTCAACTCGGGGCAAAGCCAACTGGTCAGTTGGCTGGCCAACAGTCCGGTCAGCGATCCACTGATCGCTCAGCAAGGCGCGGTGTTGCTGCTGGCCAGCCTGAATCACGCGCAACCCGCCGAACTCACAGCCCGCCGCCTGCCTTATGCAGCCCTGGACAGGCACATCGAGCAATACGCCGCCTACCCACTTCAAGTCGCCGATCTGGCGCGAGTCGCCGGGTTGTCCAGCGCACGTCTGCATGCACGCTTCATGGCCGAATGCGGGCAGACACCGATGGATTACATCCGCAGTCGTCGACTGCACCTGGCAGTGCAGATGCTGCGTGACACGGGACTGCCCATCGGCGAAATCGCCAGTCGCGTCGGCTACAGCTCGCAGAGTGCTTTCTCGGCCGCCGTCCTGCGAGAGTTCGGCTCATCTCCTGGCCAACTGCGGCGCGAGTCCTACAACAAAAGACGCTAGTTTGCCGACAGACTTGTTGGCCGAGACAGGGTTCAATAGGTCAATGAATTTGTGTTTGGATCAAGGATTGCAATGACTCCGCGTACCGCCCTGGGCGCTCTGCATGTTGGTGCTTTGATGTTCGGCCTGACCGGCGTGTTCGGCAAGCTCGCCGCCGCATCGCCCGCCGTTATCGTCTTCGGACGTGCTGCATTCGCCGTGCTCGCCTTGGCGTTTTTCGCCCGCTTCGCCAGCCAGAGCGGCTGGCAGAAACTTCAAGCCGTCGACTGGCGCCGTCTCGCGCTTGGCGGCGTGTTGCTGGCCGGGCACTGGGTGAGTTTTTTCATCGCGGTAAAAGTCGCCGGCGTTGCGATCGCCACGTTGGGCTTCGCGAGTTTTCCGGCATTCACGGTGATTCTTGAGGGACTGATCTTCCGCGAACGCATCCGCGCCAACGAAATAGTGTTGGTGGTGCTGGTCAGCATTGGTTTGGTGCTCGTGACCCCAGCGTTCGATCTGGCGAGCGGCGCGACCACCGGTTTGCTTTGGGCGGTGCTATCGGGGCTGTTGTTTTCCCTGCTGTCGCTGACCAACCGGGCCAGCTCCGGGCGTATCCCGGCGGTGCAAGCGGCGCTGTGTCAGAACGTGGTGGTGGCACTGTGTTTGCTGCCGGTCGCGGCACCGCAACTGAGCGAAGTCAGCGCGCTGGACTGGCTATGGATCGCACTGCTTGGGGTGTTCTGCACCGGTGTCGCCCACAGCCTGTTCGTCGCCAGTCTGGCCGTGATCAAGGCGCGCACGGCGGCTGTGGTCTTTGCGATGGAACCGGTTTACGGCATCACCATGGCCTGGCTGCTGTTCAATGAAACCCCGACGCTACGCATGCTCATCGGCGGCGCGCTGATCATCGTGGCTATCGTGGTGTCTGCTCGCATGTCCGGCCATGCCGACAAAAAAACCGTGGCTGCCGAAGCGGCCTCTCACTGAGTACGGTCGTTGTGGCCGAGGTCGCGGTCAGGATCAATCTGATCGCGAACGCGTTGCTTGAGCACCTTGGCTTCGGGGAAACCGCCGTCCGCCTTGCGCTCCCAGATCTGAACGCCGTCGCAAGTGATGTGAAACACCCCGCTGGTGCCCGGCACCAGTGACACTTTGCCCAGATCATCACCGAAGGTGCTGAGCAGCTCTTGCGCCAGCCACGCGGCGCGCAGAAGCCACTGGCATTGGGTGCAATAGGTGATGACAACTTCTGCTTTTACGACAGTCATGTTCGTTGAAACTCCTGAAACGAGGGCGCCGCTATAATAGCCGGCTTTATTGCTTGCCCAGAGACTCACAATGCGCCGTCTGCTGTTCTGCCTGCTGCTTGGTTTCCTGCCCCTGTTCGTCCTCGCCAGCGTCCATGCCAGTGAGTCACCACGACCAAAAGTCGGCCTGGTGCTGTCTGGCGGCGCCGCTCGCGGTCTCGCGCACATCGGCGTGCTCAAGGCACTTGAAGAGCAAGGCATCAAGATCGATGCGATTGCCGGCACCAGCATGGGCGCAGTGGTCGGCGGGCTGTACGCCTCTGGCTACAAGATCGACGAGTTGGAAAAACTCGCGCTGCAGATCGACTGGCAGCAGGCACTCTCCGATGCGCCCCCCCGGGAAGATGTACCGTTTCGGCGAAAACAGGATGACCGCGATTTTCTGGTGAAACAGAAACTCAGCTTCCGCGACGACGGCAGCCTCGGTCTGCCCCTGGGCGTGATTCAGGGCCAGAATCTGTCGCTGCTGCTGGAAAGCCTGTTGGCCCACACCAGCGATACCCGCGACTTCGACAAACTGCCGATCCCGTTCCGCGCCGTGGCCACCGACATCGCCAATGGCGAAAAAGTAGTGTTCCGCAAAGGCCACCTGCCTCAGGTGATCCGCGCCAGCATGTCGATCCCGGCCGTGTTCGCACCGGTCGAACTGGATGGTCGTCTGTTGGTGGACGGCGGCATGACTGACAATATCCCGCTCGATGTGGCACGGGAAATGGGGGTCGACGTGGCCATCGTGGTCGACATCGGTACGCCGCTGCGCAGCCGCAAGCAACTGAACACCGTGGTCGACGTACTCAACCAGTCGATCACCCTGATGACCCGACGCAACTCGGAAGAGCAACTGGCAGTGCTTAAACCTTCAGATGTGCTGATTCAGCCTTCGCTGGCTGCGTTTGGCGTCACTGATTTCGGCAAAGCCCAAGAGATGATCGACGCAGGCTACCGCGCGACCAGAATTCTCGACGCGCGCCTTGCCGTGCTCAAACCCGACGAACCGCAGGACGCCGAACTCAACGCCGCACGCTCGCCGGGTCAACGCACGCCGATCATCACCGCGATCAAAGTCGAGAACAACTCGAAAGTCGACGACGATGTGATCCGCTACTACATCCGCCAACATATCGGCGAGCCTCTGGATCTGGGGCGATTGCATTCGGACATGGGCACCCTGTACGGCCTCGACTACTTCGAGCAAGTGCAATACCGCGTGATACACAAGGGCCAGGATCACACCTTGGTGATCAGCGCCCGTGGCAAACGCAGCGGCACCGATTACCTCAGGGTCGGCCTGAACCTGTCGGACGACATGCGCGGCGACAGCGCCTTCAACCTCGGTGCCAGTTATCGCATCAACGGTATCAACCGCCTCGGCGCCGAATGGCTGACCCGCGCGCAGTTCGGCGATAAACAGGAACTGTACAGCGAGTTCTATCAGCCACTGGACGTCGGCTCGCGCTACTTCATCGCCCCCTCGGTGGTGTTCGAAGCACAGAACGTCGATGCGGTGCTCGACAATGATCCGATCGCCCAGTACCGCGTCGAGCGCTACGGTATGGCCCTGAACGTCGGTCGACAGATTGGCAACAACGGTGAAGTGCGTTTCGGCGTCGGCGAGGCCTGGGGCAAGGCCGACGTGCGCATTGGCGATCAGGACCTGCCGAGTGAAAGTTTCAACGAGGGCTTCTATTCGCTCAAGTATTCCTATGACTCGCTGGACAACGTTTACTACCCCCATGAGGGCAAGGACGTCAGCCTGACGCTGCTGCAATTCGAACCAAGCCTGGGCTCGGATACACGTTACCGGCAGTGGGAATTCAAACTCGACAAAGCCATGAGTCGTGGGCCCGATACGCTGATTCTCGGAGGTCGCTACGGCCGCACCCTCGACGACACCAGCGTCGTGACGTCGAGCTTCCTGCTCGGCGGGGCGCGGCAACTGTCGGGGTTCCGCGAAGACTCGATTTCCGGGCAAAACGTCAGTCTGATGCGCGCGGTGTACTACCGCCGGTTGACACCGCGCTCGTATCTGCCGCTGGACTTCCCGCTGTATGCCGGGGCTTCGCTGGAACGCGGACGGGCATGGAACAACGACAACGAATTCGACAGCGGCTACATCAATGCGGCAAGTGTGTTCATCGGTTTCGATACGCCGCTGGGACCGTTGAATTTCAGCTATGGATTGAATGATGCGAATGAGCAGGCGGTGTATTTGAATCTGGGGCAGACGTTCTGATTCTCAACGATTGATGGCGCCTGAAGGACCGAATTGGCGAACAAGCCGCTCCCACACAGGTTTTGTGAACACGAGCCCAATGTGGGAAGCGGGCTTGCTCGCGAAGGCGTCAAAACAATTACCCCCGTCAACACACTTGGCCTCAGATCAACGAATCCCCGCCAACAACGTCCGGGCCGTTTGTTTCAACGGTTCATCCCCGTCCTTGAGCAAATCGCTGAGCAACGCGATCGCACTGTCAATGTCACCGTCATCGATGCAGGTCTGCGCCTGTTCGAGTTTCCCGGCACTGGCGGCCTCGACGGGCTGCGACATGTGCAAATCCAACGGCTCCAGTGACGGTTCCAGATCGCCAAACTCATCGAGAAAGTCATCGTCCAGCGGCTGCGCACCCGGCTCGGGGATCCACTCAAGCTCCGCTTCCTCGGCGGTTTCAGTCTCTGGCAACTCGAAATCCTGCGGCAACACTTGCAGGCTGGAGCCCAAAGCCGATTCATTAACTGATGGCTGCGGTGGCACCGAACGGGTGTCCTCAAGATCCCAACTGGAATCCATCGACAACTGATCCAGATTCAACTGGAAATCATCCTCCAGCACCGCAGATTCGGGCGCGGCGCTGGCAACCAACGGATCGGCTGCCGAGGCCGGCGCAGGGCTCTCCAGCGCCGGGTAGCGGGCACGGACATCCTGCAACTGTCGAGTATCCACGCCTAGCTCGCGCAAATTGCTTTCGTGCTGCCCGTACGCGGTACTGTCGCCCTGCTGCCCCAGCACCTCCAGCAACTGCAAACCGAGATCGATGCGATCCGGCTCCTTGTTCAAAGCGTCGCGCAGCAGTCCAACGGCTTCGCCGAGTCGGCCATAGGCCAGGTAAATGCCCACCGCCTCCAGCACATTATCCGCAGCTGGCTCATTACGATGCTCGGCACCGACATGAGCCCTGAAAGGTTCGGTGTTTGCGGGTGCGTCCTGAACAGGCTCATGGCTCAAAGGCGCCAGAGGCACCAGCGGCAGCGCCACATCGCCCTGTTGCTGTTGCTGTCTTCGACGCAGGATGAACAACACAGCCAACGCCCCCAGCAATAGCAGCAGCCCACCCAGCAATGGCCAGTTCAAACCGTCATCTGTGGATTCGACCGGTGCTGCAACCGGAGCCGGGGACACGACAGGTGCAGGCGCAGCCTTTTGCAACTCGGCCATGCGGGTTTGCAGATCACTGATCTGCTTCTTGCCTTCGGCAATTTGCACATCTTGTGTTTGCAGTCTGGCGTTCAATTCGTCGAGGGTCTTTTGCGACTGCTGGTTCTGCAGCACGCTCGCCGCCAGTTGCTCGGCCAGTGCATCGTTGACCGGCGCCGTTGCCGTTGCTGGCACAGGCGCACTTTCGCGCTTGCCCTGGGCTGCCTGCGTCGGTGCGGTGACCGGTTCGACAGTGGGAAATGCAGAGGATTGCGCGCGCGGATCAGGCTCATCAGTGGCCGGGACGATACCGGGCGAGCCCGGCGGATCGATCAGCACCGTGTACTCGCGCAGCAAGCGGCCATTGGGCTGATTGAGCTGTACCAGAAAATCCAGAAACGGCTCATTGACCGGTTTGCTGGAGGTCACACGGATCATCTGGCGGTTGCCATGCAGGATCGGCGTGAACTTGAGGTTGTTGAGAAAGAACACCCGCTCAACCCCGGCGCGACCGAATTCGTCTGCCGAGGCCAGACTCACTGAAAGATCGCTCTGGGTCAGACCGCCAACATCAACCAAGGCGATATCCGCCTTGAGCGGCTGATTGAGGGCTGAATGAACGGTGATATCACCCAGCCCCAAGGCCTGCGACCAGGTCGAATAGCCGAACACGCCTGCGACCAAAAGCCCTTTGGCGCAAACGCGCAGTACCATGTGCCAACTTGCGAGCATGAGCATCCCTTAAATAAGCAAAACCGACTTCTATGCGTTCGCACATCCGGTACGAACACGATATTGCCCAGTAGTTCTTATAGTCTGCTCAGCGCGTTCTCTCAAAAAAACGGCACAAGGTTATGCCTCAAGATTTTTCCAGGTTGGCCAGAATGTGCCCGTGCACGCGCATGCACACCTTCAAATCCGCCTCGTCGACGCCTTCGAACAATTCGTGACGCAGTTGGGTGGCTATGGTTTCGATTTGTTCGATCAACGGCAGGGCTGGTGCGCAGAGGACAATTTTTTTCGCTCGGCGGTCTTCCATCACGGACTGGCGTTGCACCAGCCCCTGGCTTTCCAGACTATCGAGCAAGCGTGCGAGGGTCGGCCCTTCGACGCCCACGCTTTGCGCCAGCTCACGTTGGGTCGGGGCATCTTCGAAGCGCGCCAGATGCAGCAGCACCAGCCAGCGCGCCTGAGACAGACCGAGGCCCGCCAGCCGGCGGTCCAGTTCGGCACGCCAGCCACGAGACATCTGGGCCAGTTGCATGCCAAAGCGGTGTTGATCGGTTAACGGCATAAAACACTCATGATTAGACTGAAGTAATAGAGAAAAACTAATTATTAGTCAGCTAAGCATGAGCTGCAGCTATAGGCAAGTGGCGCTCTGAACTGAATCGTTACAACTGTATGGCGCTTGGCGTAATCGCCGTCTTACATTTCAAACTCAGATTGCAGCGCAGCCCGCACGCAGTAAAGGACGCCTTCCGGTACGCGACCGGCAAACAACTCGGCGATCTCGGCGACCGACGGCAACTCGCCCTCGCCGTCAAGGAACGCATCCTGCACTTCGCCCATCAGATCTTCGGGCAAGTCCAGCGCCTGCTCCAGCGACAACTGTTGCTTGCCAATGGCCTCGGCCAGCATGGCGTACACGTTCTTTTCCGAGCACTGCAACTGACCGGCAATCTGCATCGGCGTCATGCCGGCGCGGGCCAGAGTGATCAGTTCGTGGCGCACGTCGGCCACCGCTTTCGGCGCCTCGACCTCGCCGCCGAGCACCTCGAGGAAGGCCTCGCCATAACGTTCCAGCTTGCGTGCACCGACGCCACTGACCCGGGCCATTTCCGCCAGCGAAGTGGGTTGGCTGCGCAGCATTTCCAACAGTGTCGAGTCGGGGAAAATGACGTAAGGCGGCACACCATGCTCTTCGGCCAGTTTGCGCCGCAGGGCGCGCAGGGCTTCCCACTGTTCGCGCTCTTCGCCGCGCACCAGTTGGCTGGCAGGGCTCTTGCTGACGGTTTTGGCGGTGACTTGCGGTTTCAGGTCGCGGCGCAGCTCCAGGGTGACTTCGCCCTTGAGCAGCGGTCGGCAACTGTCGTTCAGACGCAGACCGCCATAGCCTTCGTGGTCGACATCGGCCAGACCACGCGCCACCAATTGCCGGAACAACGAGCGCCACTCACTTTCGCTCAGCGCCTTGCCGACGCCGTACACCGACAGATGCTGATGGCCGAAGCTACGGATTTTTTCGTTGTCCTTGCCCAGCAACACATCGACCAGATGCCCCACGCCATAACGCTGACCTGTGCGAAAAATTGCCGACAACGCCTGACGTGCAGGTTCAGTGGCATCCCAGGTCTGCACACCGTCGACACAGTTGTCGCAGTGACCGCAAGGCTGCGGCATGTCTTCATCGAAATACGCCAGCAGTGTCTGACGCCGGCAGCGGGTTTCTTCGCAAAGCGAGAGCATTGCGTCGAGTTTGTGCTGCTCAAGACGCTTGTGGCGCTCATCGCCTTCGGAGTTCTGCAGCATCTGCTTGAGCATCACCACGTCTTGCAGACCGTAGGCCATCCACGCATCCGCCGGCAGACCATCACGGCCGCCGCGACCGGTTTCCTGGTAGTACGCCTCAAGGGACTTCGGTAGATCGAGGTGGGCGACGAAGCGCACGTTGGGCTTGTCGATACCCATGCCGAACGCCACCGTGGCGACCATGATCAACCCCTCCTCATTGAGGAAGCGCTTCTGGTTGAAGGCACGCAGATCATTGGGTAGACCGGCGTGATACGGCAGCGCCGGGAAGCCCTGCTCGCTCAAAAACGCCGCGACCTCCTCGACCTTCTTGCGCGACAGGCAATAGACGATGCCGGCATCGCTGCGCCGTTCGGCCAGGAACGCCAGCAACTGCTTGCGCGGCTGCTCTTTGGGCACAATGCGGTAAAAGATGTTCGGGCGGTCGAAGCTCGACAGGAAGCGCTCGGCGTTCTGCAGATGCAGACGCGTGACGATCTCTTCGCGGGTACGCTTGTCGGCAGTGGCCGTCAGGGCGATGCGCGGTACGTCGGGGAACATCTCGGCCAATTGACCCAGCTGCAGGTATTCCGGGCGGAAGTCGTGGCCCCATTGCGATACGCAGTGCGCTTCGTCGATGGCGAACAGGGCAATATTCAAGCCTTGCAAGAACGACAACATGCGCGGCTGCACCAGACGCTCGGGCGCCAGGTACAACATCTTCACTTCGCCGCGCTTGATCCGCGCCGCCAGATCGCGCTGTTGCTCGGCGCTCAAGGTGGAGTTCAACGCAGCGGCGGCCACACCCAGTTCGTCAAGGGTGGCGACCTGATCGTCCATCAAGGCGATCAGCGGCGAGACCACCACCGCCAGGCCATCGCGCAACAGCGCGGGCACCTGGAAGCACAAGGACTTGCCGCCACCGGTAGGCATCAGCACCAGCGCATCACCGCCGCTGGCCACGCGCTCAATGATTGCACCCTGACGGCCACGGAAACTGTCGTAGCCGAAGATGTCCTTGAGGACGCGTTGAGCCTGTTCGAGCATAAAAACTCCAAAAATCTACCGAAACATCCCTGCGCAGGCTGGTTCAAGACAGCCAGGGCTGCTTAAACAAAACGTAAGGGCTCGTTGCATGACGGCCGCAATACGGACAGGGATCGCAAAACGCGGCAGTATACCCGAGCACTCCCTCGCACAGGGCGCCGCTGATAAGACTCCACCAATTAGGGCAAATCTGCCTTGTGGCTGGCTTGAGCGCGCAAGAAGGCCTAGAATTCCCGCATTGTTTATTCCCCCAAGGTAGCCCCGTAATGTCCTTCGCTGAGCAACTGACCCGCCTGCAAGTATTCCTCGACGCCGACGAACTGCATGACGAGGCGCTGGATTACGTGGCCGCCCACGGTTACCTGACCGCCCTGTCGATTTGTTCGGAAGCAGTGCCGGAGCGTGAATGGATCGACGCCCTGTTCGCCGAAGAGCCGCATTACAGCAGCGAAGCTCAGCGCGAAGAGATCGAAGCCACGCTGATCGGCCTCAAGGCCCACATCGCCCGTCAACTGGCGTCCGACGAAGAGTTCGAGCTGCCATGTGAACTGGATCTGGGCGAAGAGCCGGACGACTCCGAACTGCGCGGCTGGTGCATTGGCTTCATGGAAGGCGTGTTCCTGCGTGAAGCGGCCTGGTTCGAAACCGCCGAAGAAGAAGTCAGCGAAATGCTCCTGCCGATCATGGTCGGTTCGGGCCTGTTCGACGAACAGCCAGAGTTCGAAGACATCGCCAAGGACGCCAACCTGATGGACGACATGATCGTGCAGATCCCGGAAGCCCTGACCGCGCTGTACCTGCTGTGCCAGGCGCCCGACGAAAAACCGGCGATCCTCAAGCCACGTCACCACTAAGATCCGGCCTATGGACAACCCCATAGGCAACCGCCCCCTGATGTTGCGCTACTTCCTGCTGGCCATCGGCTGGCTCAGCGTGGCATTGGGGGTGATCGGGATTTTCCTGCCCGTCCTGCCCACCACCCCTTTCCTTCTGCTCGCCGCGGCCTGCTTCGCGCGCAGCTCTCCGCGTTTTTATCGCTGGCTGGTCGAGCATCCGCGGCTCGGGCCGTGGATCCGCGATTACCTCGATGGCAACGGCATTCCGCTCAAAGGCAAGGTCTACGCGATCGGGCTGATGTGGGCGAGCATTCTGTTTTCCTGCTACCTGGTGCCGTTGCCGTGGGCGCGTGGGTTCATGTTGACGAGCGCGGTGTTGGTGACGGTTTATATTTTGCGGCAGAAAACACTGCGCAAACCTTGATGCACTACTGGATAGAGGACAGGTATGCACCTGTTTCCAATCACAGTAGAATTTGCGCCAAATCTGATCCTTGGACACACCACCACTGCCGCAGCCTGGCATCGGTCTACATGGAGGAAAGTCTGTGAAACTGATCAGGCTGGAGCTGGAAAACTACCGTTGTTTCCCATTGCTGACACTTGAACTCGATACTCAGCTGACTTTGTTGGTCGCGCGCAACGGTCAAGGCAAGACAAGTCTGTTGGATGCTATCAAGGTGGCGTTGTGGCCTTACGTTCGCGGGTTTGACCTCGGCAGCACTACCAATGACATCACCGGAATTCATCCGGAAGACGTTTTTTTGCGCCCCCTAAAAGCGCATCAAATGGAACCATCTCTTCCTGCTCGACTGTCTGCTCAAGCAACTCTGCATGGACAAAACTGGGAGTGGACTCGGCGCCGTGAAAGCATTCGTAAAGGCACACAGACCCGCGGTGATGACGCTGCCAACAAGCTTGAGGCAGCAGCCGAAGCCCTAGAGGTACAGATTTTCAACCGCGCAGTTTCGGACCAGCCTCCATTCGATTTACCCGTTCTGGCCTACTACGGCACCGGTCGGCTCTGGAGTCAGAAAAAGCTGACCGCTGCATTCGAGAAGGCGGAAAACGCCGAATTTTCCAGGACGTACGCCTACCGCGATTGTCTGGATCCGGCATCCAGTTATAAGCACTTCGCTAAGTGGTACACGCGAATTTTCCGCAGTTACCGCGATGAGCAAATTCGCAACATTGAACGCGGACATCTGAGTATTGATGTCAAGGATGAGTTCGCGCATCCGATACTGGCTGTCCAGAATGCAGTAAATGCTGTCCTCGCGACTCAAACTGGCTGGAGAAATCTGGCTTACAGTAGTGAGTTTTCCGATCTCGTACTTGAACATCCAATTCATGGGACGCTGAAAGTCAGCCAACTCAGCGATGGTATCCGCAACATCGTTGCCTTGGCGGCAGATATCGCCTATCGCTGTATAAAGCTAAATCCTCACTTGGGTATTACCGCGCCTCGCCAATGCACGGGTGTGATATTGATCGATGAGGTCGACATGCACCTTCATCCTGCGTGGCAACAAACGGTCATACCTGATCTGCTCGGTGCCTTTCCAAATATTCAGTTCATCGTCACGACACATAGCCCGCAAGTAATCACCTCGGTGAGGGCAAAGTGTATCCGTGTCCTGCACACCGTAACTGAAGACAAATTGCTGCAAGTAAAAATCAGCAATGTCGATCAACAGACTCAAGGGGTCGCCAGTTCACAAGTCTTGGCATACGTGATGGGCATTGACCCCACACCTGACAATGAGCCTTCTCGCAAATTAAGCGAGTACATGGCGCTGATTCAGCAAGATCTGCATAAATCACAACAAGGTTTGGTGCTACGCGAATACCTGAACTTGCATTTTGGTACCCAGCATCCGGACATGCTTGATTGTGATCGGTTGATTCGCCTCGAAACATTCAAACGCAAACAACTGACACAAAAAAAATAAGGAAGTCGGGCGGATGCGAAAACTGATTCGAGGTACGGTTCCAAACTGTCTTGCTCGTTATAGGCATGGAATAAATAAATGGGCTGATGTGACACATGCAGACAAAGAGCAGATCCGCCAGTGTCTTCAAGCTATGCAAGATACTCGTTGCGCCTACTGTGAAGCGGATATCAGCACGATAGGACATTCGCATATCGAGCACTTTCGACAAAGGCACGGATATGCCCAAGGTACATTCGAATGGACCAATCTCTTCAATTCATGTTGTCGGGAAGAGGCCTGCGGAAAATTCAAAGACAATTGCCCACCCTACGATCACAAAAACTTGCTTAAACCTGACGAGGATGATCCGGACGGTTTTTTGCTTTTTATCAGTGACGGCACAATCAGCCCACTCGTTAATCTGGATGACCGGGCACTGACGCGCGCCGTCGAGACGCTGCGCATATTCAATCTGGACGCGCAAAACGGGGCCTTGCGCGCCATGAGACGAGAGGCAATTCGCCCTCACCAGAAAACGGTTGAGGATCTGATGGCGATAGCCGAAGAACTGTCGCCAAACGATCTTCAGGAGTTTCTGCAAGACGAGATTCAGAGCATCGCCCATTTGCCATTCTCTACAGCCATACGACACACCCTGTCGAAATCTCGGACTGTTTGAGAGACACCTCCAGACACGCCTTCCAGGCTACGAATCCTTGCGCCTTTGCCTACAGCTACGCCAGAATCCGCCGGCTTGTGCGCCTTGGGGGCGGGTTCTATTGTGGCGCGGTCGCTGACGAATCGGTGATCGGATTTGACCGTCCGCCCAACATCAAGGCGCAGCAGCGTCCTGCACGTGTTCAGGCATTGCCTGAAATCATGTCGCGGTGGCTGTGCGTGGGACACCTTCGGGTGTGCCGGAATCCTTGATGTCCGGTCGGTCAACCCGCGTACAGCTGCCACCCTGTTTGTTTGACCGCGAACGTTGGCAGCTCCATTCATCAAGGAGCTTGACCATGATCAAACCCACACCCAACCCACCCGAAACCGACGCCACCTCTCCCTACGAATCCCTCGACTCGAAAAAGCTCAACAAAGCCGCCGACCGCGCCCTCGATCATTACCTCTGCCCGCCTGGATCCACGCCGCCGCCCCGTAAAAACCGCGGGATGTATGCCGCGACTGCCGACACCAAAAACGAGGAATTGCTGCTCGATGCCTGCGAAACACTCGCTTCGGCCAAGACCATCGCACATGACTTCGCCCGCCTGTTGCCCGCGCCGCAACGCAGAACAGTGCTGGGCATTGCGCAATTGATCATGCTCGGGGAGCTGGCGGTGAATCGGGTGCTGGATAATCTGGAGCTGCCGCAGTAGCAGGCATCAGTGACAAGCCTTTATTGATGTGTTGTGGTGGCTGACGCCTTCGGGAGCAAGCCCCCTCCTACAGGTTTCGAGTCGTTCGCAAAACTGGTGCACCACACAAATCACTGTGCGAGCGGGCTTGCCCGCGAAGGCCGACTCACAGGCGATACATCGCTGCTGCCAGAAAAAACCCGCCGCCCCGTTCAACCGGGGCGGCGGGTTTTGTCGTTTCAGGGCTTTTATCAAATGCCGATCACACCGTATCCACCTTCAACGAATGATCATTCAGCATCCCGCTGATGATCGTCGCGGTGTCGTGCCCGCTGGCAATCATCCCACCCGCGCCCGGTGTCACGCCGTAGTGGCTGGCGAGGTTGACGCCGGCCAGATCAATCGTCTGGTTCGGCGTGGCGCCGGCCAGGGCGCTGACGTCGATGGTGGTGAGTACCGAGGCGCCGCTGCCGGTGACGGTGAAGTGCAGGTAATCGTCCAGCGACGCGGTGGTGCCGTTTTCGCCTTGCAGCAGTTGCGACAGGTCGAGCTTGTCGGTGCCGGGGGTGAAGTCGGTGATCAGGTCGTGGCCGCTGTTGCCCTTGAGCCACTGGAAGGTGTCGGCCCCTGCGCCACCGGTCATGGTGTTGTTGCCCATGCCGCCGATCAGCAGGTCATCGCCGCCACCACCGTTGAGGATGTCGTTACCCAGGCCGCCGTTGATCACGTTGTTATTGTTGTCGCCGGTCAGGGTGTCGTTGAAGTTCGAACCGACGAGGTTTTCGATGCCGGTCAGCGTGTCCGTGCCGGCACCGAGGGTGTTTTGCGCACCGAGCAGTCCGAGGTTGACCGTGACCCCGGCGGTGGCATGGGCGTAGCTGGCGGTGTCGATGCCAGTTCCGCCGTCGAGCAGGTCGTTGCCCGGGCCGCTGTAGAGCAAGTCATTGCCCGCGCCGCCATGCAGTTCGTTGTTGCCGGAACCGGCGGTGAGCACGTCGTTGCCGTCGCCCGCGTTGAGGATGTTGTTGCCGGTGCCGGCCACCAGAATGTCATCGCCCGATGTACCGGTGAGGGTGTGGCCATCCTGATAGCTGATGGTCACGGCGGCGGTGTCGCTGCCGCCGTGGTTGTCGTTGGCGGTGTAGGTGCCGTGGTAGTCCGGGGTGAGGTCGTGGGCCCCGGCGTAGTTGACCGTCATGGTCAGTTGGTAGTTTTCCGCGGCGTTGGTGTTGCCACCGCTGGTGTTGGTGATGTTGGTGATGTGGATCTGGTAGGTGCCATCGGCGCTGGCGGTGATGGTGCCGCCGTCGGCGATGGTCACGAACGCGCCGCCATTGAGCGAGTACTCCATGGTGATGTGCCCGGCCGCCAGGTTGTGATCCAGATTAAGGGTCTCGCCCTGTTTCAGTTTGACGGTGATCAGGTCTTCATCGTTGGCATTGGCGTTGGTCACCGCGCCGAGGTAGCCGCTGACCACCAGTACAGCGGTCATCGCGGCGGTGTTGGCCGCGAACGAGTTGCGCACGTCGGCCAGGTTCTGGTTGGCGGCGCTGTTGCTGGTGCCATTGAAGGTGATCGCCCCCGTGCCGGTGAAGTCCGCGCCCTTGGCGACCCAACCGGTGTTGAAGGTGGTCGGTGTGGCATTGAGGGTGTCGCCGTTCGGATCGGTGTCGTTGGCCAGTAGCAGTTCGCCCGGCACCACGATGTTGCTCGACAGCACGTTGGTGATGACGTGATCGTCCGCCGCCACCGGAGGCGCGTTGGGGATCACTTTCACGGTCAACGTTGAGCTGGCGAGGTCGCCGTCGTTATCGCTGAGGGTGAAGCCGATGTTCTCGGTGATCACAGTGGTGGTGGTTTTCTGCGAGGTGTAGGTGTAGTCGCCGGTGTCGAGGTTGATCACCAGCGTGCCGCTGTTGTTGGTGGCGATGCTCAGCGTGTTGTTCACGGTGTTGAAGGTGCCGTGGTTGACGCCACCGGTGGCAGTCAGTGACCCCTGGCCGCTGAGGGCTTTGGGATCGTAGGTGTACGTGGTGCCGTCGACCACGATGGATTTGATGAAACCGCCATCGGCGCCGAAGCTGCCGCCCTCACCCAGTAACGAACCGGTAACCGGCGCGCCTTCGACGGTGCCGGACAGCACCGAGTTGAGTTGATTGAGATCAGTGACCACTACCGCATTGGTGTTGGTGTGGCTGATGCCGTCATAGGCCAGCGGATCGAGGTTGGCGTTGCTCACGCCACTGCCCAGGCCGATCGCGTAGTTCTTGATGTTGTTGGCATCAAGGAAAGCCTTGAGTGTGGTCTCGTCAGCCGTGCCGATGTCCTGACCGTTGGTGGGTTTGCCGTCGGAGAAGAAGTAGCCGACGTTCTGCGCCCCGGTGAGTTTGCCTGCGGTGTTGAACGCCGTTTGCATGGTCGCCACGGCGGCGTCGTAGTTGGTGCCGCCACCGGCGCTGAGGCCCGCCAGGAGCGTCTTGGCCGTCGCTACATCAACCCACACCGTGGTGCGGTCAGTGGCGCTGCTGCTGAAGGTCACGAGTTGGACTTTCACATCACCGAGGTCATCGTATTTGTCGAGCAAGGCGCTGATCGCTTGCTTGGCCAGGTCCAGCCGCGACAGGCCCGGCACACCGGAGGCGTCGGCCATGCTGCCGGAGATGTCGAGCACGATGAGGATGTTGGAATCGATCTCCACCGCCGCCACCGAACGATCCGACGCCACCGCTTTTGGCACGTCATCGACGATGTTGACCACGATGGTGCTGGTGGTGCTGTTGCCCAGCGCGTCAGTGGCTTTGTAGGTGAAACTTTCGCTCAGGGTGTTGGCCCCGTCGTTGGCGTTCGGCGAGGTTTTCGGTGCCGACGTCAGCGTGTAGGTGTAGGTGCCGTTGGCATTGAGCTGGATCTGCCCGTAGGTGCCGGTGGCGCTGCCAACCAAGGTGTAAGTGAGCGCGCCGCTGCCGCCAGTCACCGCGCCGACCAGCGTGCCGGTTGCGGTTTCGCCGGTGTTGGTCGGATCGCTGCCGGTGACCGTACCCGGGGCCAGGTCCTGGCCGTCCTGGGTCAGGTCGAGGGCTTTCTCAAAGACCGTCACGTCCTGATCGACCGAGGCCACGAGTTTGCTGTCGGCAACGTTGATGGTGAGGGTTGTGGTGCTTTCGTCGCCGTCGGTGTCGCGGATGGTGTAGGTAAAGGTGTCGGTGGCGCCGGGTGGGCTGACCGAGTTCGGATTGCTGTGGTAAACGGCGTTGCCCGCCGCATCCAGGGTCAGGTAACCGTAGGCGCCGTTGATGTTGCTGTTGAGCCCGCCAACGGCCGAAGTGCCGGTGTTGCTGCCGGCGCGCACGCCAACCACGGTGGCCGCACCATCGGCCCCGCTGATGTCATTGCCCAGCACGCTGACGTTGACCGTGCCGCCCTCCGCCACCGACCCCGTGTCGGGTGTGGCAGTTGGCAGGTCATCGATGATGTTGACGTTGATCTGGCCCGTGGCGGTGCTGCCATCGGTGTCGGTGGCCACCACGTTGAAGTTTTCGGTGAGGCTGTTGGCACCGTTGCCGCTCGGATGGGTTTCGTTATCCACCAAGGTGTAGCTGTAGCTGACCACACCGGTCGCCGGTTTGTAACCGGTGATGGTGAACGTGCTGCCCAGGGGCGAGACGGCCGATTGCGGGAAGCCTGCAGCCACACCGTTGGTGACCACGGCTATGCCGCCGACCGTGAGGGTTTGCAGACCATCAAGCGCGGTGACGATGAAGGTGCCGCTTTGGGTCAGCGCCGCAGTGTTGGGGTTGGTGCCGTCGCTGAGGTTTTTCTCGTAGACGGTGAGTTCGCCGCCATAGACATCGAGCCCGTTGAGCACCACCGGATCATCATTGTTGTGGATGTTCAGCATCAGGTTGGCGGTGCTGGTGTCGCCGTCGGCATCGGTCAGCGTGTAGGTGAACGTTTCGGTGCCGTTGCCTCCGCCGTGCAGGTTTTTGAAATCGGCATCATTGGTGTCCAGGGTATAGGTGTAAGTGCCGTTGGCGTTGAGCACCAAGGTGCCGTAAGTGCCGACGATGGTGGCGGGCGTGATCGGCCCGGCATTCGGCCCGGTCGCCACCACGTCCGCCCCTTGCACATCGTTGGTCAATACGTTGCCGGTCAGCGTCAATTGGGTTTCCGATGCGGTGTTCGCGTTGCTGTCGTTCATCGCTTTGGGCACGTCATCGACGATGCTGACGACGATGGTGCTGGTGACGATGTTGCCCAGCGAATCGGTGGCCTGATAGGTAAAGCTTTCGGTCAGGGTGTTGGCACCGTCGTCGGCATGCGGCGTGGTGGTTGCCGGCGATGTCAGGGTGTAGGTGTAGGTGCCGTTGGGGTTGAGCACGATCTGTCCGTAGCTGCCGATGGCGCTGCCAACCAGCGCATAGCTGATCGCACCGACGGCGCCCGTGACCGAGCCGACCAACGTGCCAGACGCGGTTTCACCGGTGCTGGTCGGATCGCTGCCAGTCACCGTACCGGCGGCCAGGTCGGCGCCATCCTTGGTCAGGTCCAGGGCTTTCTCGTACACGGTGACGTCGGTATCGCTGGCCGCACACAGTTTGCTGTTGGAGACATCGATGGTGATGGTCGTGGTGCTTTCATCACCGTCGGAATCACGCACGGTGTAGGTGAACACATCGAACGCGCCAGGCCCATTCACGGCATTGGGCGCGCTGTGGTAAACCGCGTTGCCGTTGGCATCCAGCGTCAGGTAACCGTAAGTGCCGTTGATCTGGGTGTTCAAACCACCGAGGGCCGAGGTCGAGGTATCTGAACCGGCGCGCACGCCAACCACGGCGCCCGTAACGGCCGGGCCATCGGCGCCACCAATGTCGTTGTCCAGCACATTGCCGCTGACGGTGCCGCCCTCTGCCACCGACGCCGAATCGGGGTGAGCGCTGGGCAAGTCATCGATGATGTTGACGTTGATCTGGCCGCTGGCAGTGCTGCCGTCGGTGTCGGTCGCCACCACATTGAAGTTCTCGGTGATGCTGTTGGCGCCGTTGCCATTGGGATGGGTTTCGTTATCCACCAAGGTGTAGCTGTAGCTGACCACGCCGGTCGTCGCGTTGTAGCCGGTGATGGTCAGCGTGCTGCCGAGCGGCGTGACCACCGATTGCGGGAAACCTGCGGCGACGCCACCAGTCACCACGGCGATGCCACCGACGGTGAGGGTTTGCAAACCGTCGAGTGCGGTGACGGTGAAGGTGCCGCTCTGGGTCAGCGCTGGCGCGTCAGGGCTGGTGCCGTCGCTGAGGTTTTTCTCGTAAACGGTGAGTTCACCGCCATAGACGTCGAGGCCGTTGAGAATCACCGGGTCGTCGTTGTTGTGGATCTGCAAAACCAGATTCGCGGTGCTGGTGTCACCGTCCGAATCGGTGATGGTGTAGGCGAAGGTTTCGGTGCCGTTGCCGCCGCCGTGCAGCGCTTTGAAATCCGCATCGCTGGTGTTCAGCGTGTAGGTGTAAGTGCCGTTGGCGTTCAATACCAACGTGCCGTAGGTGCCGGTGAATGTACCGGCCGTCACCGGCCCGGTGGGTACACGGTCGGCGCCTTGCACGTCGTTGGTCAGGACGTTGCCGGTCAGGGTCAGTTGGGTTTCCGAAGCCGTGGTTGCGTTGCTGTCATCCACCGCTTTTGGCAGGTCGTCGATGATGTTGATGTCGAGGGTCGCGTTGGCGGTGGTGCCGTTGTCATCGACCACGGTCACGGCGAACTGCTCAGGCAGGTTGTTCGCGCCATTGGCGGTGGGATGCGCTTCGTTATCGACCAGGGTGTAGCTGTAGCTGACCACGCCGGTTGCCGCATTGAAACCGGTAATCGTCAGCGTGCTGCCCAAAGGCGTAGTGACCGATTGCGGGAAACCGGCGGCCACGCCATTGGTGACAACGGCGATGCCGCCGACGGTCAGCGTGGTGACGCCGTCCAAAGCCGTGATGTTGAAGGTGCCGCTTTGGGTCAGTGCCGTGGAATCCGGTGCACTGCCGTCACTGAGGTTTTTCTCGTAAACCGTCAACTCCCCGCCCTCAACGTTCAAGCCGTTGATGATCACCGGGTCGTCGTTGTTGTGGATCTGCAAAACCAGATTCGCGGTGCTGGTGTCACCGTCCGAATCGGTGATGGTGTAGGCGAAGGTTTCGGTGCCGTTGCCGCCGCCGTGCAGCGCTTTGAAATCCGCATCGCTGGTGTTCAGCGTGTAGGTGTAAGTGCCGTTGGCGTTGAGGACCAACGTGCCGTAGGTGCCGGTGAATGTACCGGCCGTCACCGGCCCGGTGGGTACACGGTCGGCGCCTTGCACGTCGTTGGTCAGGACGTTGCCGGTCAGCGTGAGCAAGGTTTCCGAGGCGGTCGACGCGTTGCTGTCATCGAACGCTTTGGGCACGTCGTCGATGATGTTGATGTCCAGCGTACCGGTCGCGGTATCGCCATTGCTGTCGCCGGCGATCACGGTGAACTGTTCGCTGAGACTATTGGCGCCGCCACCCGTCGCATGGGTGTCGTTGCCATTGAGGGTGTAGCTGTAACTGACCACGCCGGTCGCCGCGTTGTAACCGGTGATGGTCAGGGTGTTGCCCAGTTGCGTGGTGATCGATTGCGGGAAACCGACGGCCACCCCACCGCTGATCACGTTGATGCCGCCGATGCTCAGACTGTTCAAACCGTCCGGTGCCGTTACCGTGAAGCTTGCGTTTTGGGTCAGCGCGCCAGCATTGGCCGCCGAGCCGTCTGGCAGATTCGCTTCGTTGAGTGTCAGTTCGCCCCCGGGCACGGCAAGGCCGGTGAGGGTCACGAGGTTGTTGACGGGCGGCACGACAGGCGCGGGGGTGCCATCGCCGTTATCGATCACAGCGTTGTGGCGCTCTTCGGGAAATTCGGGAATGCCATTGAACCCGGCAGTGGGGAAACCGATGATCGGATCAACCCGCCCGCCGACTTCCGTCAGCAAGACAAAACTGTGCCCGCCGCCCACTGCACCACCGGTATCGCCCGGGGCGTTGGGGCCAGCGGCGGTGGCTTCAGCGGTTTTGGTCGGGTCGTCACCGGCGGCGATGGCTTTCTGAATCTGCTCGACGTCAGTCAGTTGCGCTTCGCTCGGGGTCACAGCCTCCGGCGCGTTCACATGGGCGGCCTGATCGGCGAGCAATTGGCCGGTCATGGTCAGGCTGCTGTCGCGGCCCAGGGTCAAATCCTGGCCATTTTGCAGATGAACGGCGACGGCGCCTTCGGCCCCGGTGATCAGTTGATCGCCAGCAAACAAACGGTCGCCCTCGACCAAGGCGCGACGAGTGCCGTCAGTACCTTGCGCGAAAACCTGACCAATGACTTTAGTGACGATACCAATGAGCGTTGCCATGTGAATTCCTCCGCTGCCGACCACCGTCGGCACTGGTTCGCGAAGCAGCCCATGGCTCAATCGGGTTGTCGGGGCGACGCTCGCACCCTCGACAGTTCGTTTGGCCGGTGACGCCTCAAGGGGAAACTTCAGTGCTATCAAGCACTTGCAAACCCCGATTGAAGCAGCACACCGACTAACGCTACGTAACGGTGGTGAATCACCCAGGTGACAAAAATCTGTCACCCCTCAACCGCTACGCGTCCCTCCCCTTCAGCAGTACTTCGCCGTATGTCGCAAAGTGAATGGAACTTTCCTCAAGCCTTTTCGCGCTCCCTAAAGCACATAAAACAAAGGCTTTCGACCTGAACAATGTGCCGGTTTTTACAAAGCGCATAAGTTTTTTTCGGCATAAGCCTTATGAAAATTTTTTCTTAGCTACGCTTCAGGATGTTCTTAGCTCTGTTGTTACAAGAGTGAAACGCCTACAGCTAAAAATACCGCCAAATTTTTGGCGACAGTAACACACCATCAGGAATCAGGGAGATGCACCCATGCGCGTTCTAACCCCCCTCTGCAGCGCGGTTTTGCTGGCCATGGCTTGCACTTCTCAAGCTCAGGCCATGAACCTCACCGAGGCGATTCAAAGCACCATCGCCACGCACCCGGAACTGGCTTCACGCGTGGACGCACGCCTGGCTGCAGATGAACAAATCAAAGTCGCCAAGGGCGGTTTCTACCCGTCCGTCGATTTGAACGCATCCTACGGGCGCGGCTACAGCGACAACACCACGACCCGGTCGCTGGGTAACCACCACACCTCGATCCTCAACTACACACAGTCCGAATTGCGGCTGCGGCAGATGCTCTTCGACGGTTTCAACACCGCCAACGAGGTTGAACGCACCAAAGGCGTGTCCAACTCGCGCGCTTACTACGCGCAAGGCACCGCTCAGGATCTGGCCCTGCGCACCATCGAGGTTTACCTCGAAGTGCTCAAGCGCCGCGAACTGGTGACCCTGGCCCGCAACAACCTGCAGGCGCACTTGCGTGTAAACGACCAGATTGGCCTGCGTACCGAGCGCGGTGTCGGTAGCACCGCCGACTCCGACCAGTCGGGTGCCCGTAAGGCACTGGCGCAAAACAACCTCGATACCGCTGAAGTCGATCTGGCCGATGCCGAATCGAATTTCTACAGCGTGGTCGGGCGCATGCCCGACGAGCTGGAAGCGCCGGCATCGACCCGTGGCGAGTTGCCCGCCACCCTGCCGGAAGCCCAGCAGAGCATGGTCGAGAACAACCCGTATCTGAAATCCGCACAGGCCGATGTGCAGTCGGCAGAGAGCCAGTACGAAGTGGCCAAATCGCCGTTCTACCCTCGCTTCGACGCGGAAGCGGCAGTGGGCGCGAACAACAACGTGCAGGGTGACCAGGGCCACGACAACGAATGGCGCGTGGGCGTGGTGATGAACTACAACCTGTTCCGCGGCGGCAGCGACAAGGCACGACTGGCCTCCGATGCACACCAGATCAATCAGGCCATGGACATCCGCAACAACGCCCTGCGCCAGCTCAACGAGAACATTCACCTGGCCTGGAACGCCATGGTCAACGCCAAGAAACAAACCCCGACCGCCCGCGAATACGCCGAAACCACCAAACGCGTGCGCGCCGCGTATCAGGACCAGTTCGGCCTCGGCCAACGCACCCTGCTCGACTTGCTCGACAGTGAAAACGAGCTCTACAACGCCAACCGCCGCTACACCGAAATCCGTTACACCGAGGAATACTCGATGTACCGCGTGCTGGCGAACATGGGGCAGTTGCTGAGCAAGCAACGGGTGGTGCTGCCTGCCGACGCGATCGCTGCGACCGAGGTGAAAAACGAAGCGCGCTTGCCTGAACTGAAGTAAGTCCAATGAAGCGGTAACAGGGGAACGATCAATATGACCAGCATGGAACCCGGCCATTGCGGAGTCGATCCGCGGCTGAGCTTCGATGATCCGTTACTCGACGGTCTGTTGATCCTCTGCAAACTCCATGGCGCGACGGTCAGTCGCGCCAGCCTGAGTGCCGGTCTGCCGCTGAACAAACAACGCCTGAGCCTTGATCTGCTGCCCCGCGCCGCCGCCCGTGCCGGGTTACAGGCACGGTTGTTGCGGCGAGACCTGAACGACATTTCGCCGCTGAACCTGCCGCTTCTGTTGCTGCTCAACGACGGTCGCACCGCCGTGTTGCGGCGTTTCGGCGACGACGGCAAAGCGCTGATCCTGCCCAGTGAAGCCGATGGCGGCGAGCAATGGGTCAGTCGCGAAGAGCTCAGCGAGCACTACAGCGGCCAGGCCTTGTTCGCTCGACCTCGGCATGAACTCGAAGACCTGCGCTCACCGCTGGTGCCACGGGTACATGCATGGTTTCGCGACACCCTGAAGCTGTCGAAATGGCTGTACAGCGATGCAATTCTCGCCAGTTTCCTGATCAACCTTTTAGGCCTGATGGTGCCGCTGTTCGTCATGCAGACCTACGACCGCGTGGTGCCCAATCAAGCCACCTCGACCCTGTGGGTGTTGTCGATCGGTCTGCTGATCGGCACCGGTTTCGAACTGGTATTACGGGTGGTGCGCGCGCACCTGCTCGACACCGCCGGCAAGAAAACCGACGTGATCCTTTCCGCGACGTTATTCGAGCGCATCACCGGCATGTCGATGAAGGCACGACCGGCGACCATCGGCGGTTTCGCCCAGAGCATTCATGACTTCCAGGGCCTGCGCGAATTTCTTACGGCGGTAACCCTGACCAGTCTGATCGACCTGCCCTTCGTGGTGTTGATGCTGGTGGTCATCGGCCTGCTGGGCGGCTGGCTGGTGATGATCCCGCTGCTGGCCTTCCCGATCACCATCGTCTTCGCGATGATCATTCAGGTGCGTCTGCGCGACACGGTGCAAAAAAGCCTGAGCCTGGGCGCTGAGCGTCAGGCGCTGCTGATCGAAACCCTCGGTGGCCTGGAAACCCTCAAGGCCTGCAGCGCCGAAAGCGAGCGCCAGCACAAATGGGAAAGCACCCACGGCGCCCTCACCCGCCTCGACAGCCACGCGCGCAACCTCTCGGCGCTGGCGACCAACGGCACGCTGTTCATTCAACAGTTTTCGGGGATGGCGACGATTGTCGCCGGGGTCTACAGCATCATCGCCGGCAACCTCAGTGTCGGGGCGCTGGTGGCAACCTACATGCTCGGCAGCCGCGTGCTCGCCCCCCTGGGGCAGATTGCCGGGCTGATCACTCGCTACCAGCAAGCGCAACTGACCATGAAAAGCACCGACGCGCTGATGTCGTTGCCACAGGAACGCGACGGCAAACAGCGACCGCTGGAGCGTACGCAACTGCAAGGCGC
Organism: Pseudomonas sp. RA_15y_Pfl2_54; assembly: GCF_963971015.1. Classification (NCBI taxonomy): domain Bacteria; kingdom Pseudomonadati; phylum Pseudomonadota; class Gammaproteobacteria; order Pseudomonadales; family Pseudomonadaceae; genus Pseudomonas; species Pseudomonas sp. RA_15y_Pfl2_54. Next base: position 229,016 of record NZ_CAXAPN010000002.1, on the reverse strand, counting down.
ACTGGACGTCAGCGGTGTGACGTTTCACTACAACGGCCAGAATGCGCCGGCCCTGAGCAACGTCACTTTCAGCCTGAAGCCCGGAGAACGGGTCGGTATCATTGGCCGTAGCGGCTCAGGCAAAAGTACCCTGGCGCGGCTGGTGATGGGGTTCTACGAACCGGAGGAAGGCCAGTTGCTGCTCGACGGCCTTGACCTGCGGCAACTGGATGTCGCCGACCTGCGCCAGCAGATCGGTTACGTCGCCCATGACCTGCCGCTGCTGGCGGGCAGCCTGCGCGACAACCTGACCCTCGGCGCGCGCTACGTCAGCGATTCACGGATGCTTGAAGTGGCCGAACTGACCGGTGTCACCGAACTCGCCCGGCAGCATCCACAAGGCTTCGACCGCCCCGTCGGCGAGCGCGGGCAATTGCTGTCCGGCGGTCAACGCCAGGCCGTATTACTCGCTCGGGCATTGCTGCTCGACCCGCCCATCATGTTGCTCGACGAACCGACCAGCGCCATGGACAACAGCAGTGAGGACCTTCTGCGTCAGAAACTGCACAGCTGGGTACAAGGCAAAACCCTGCTGCTGGTCACCCACCGCACCTCGATGCTGAGCCTGGTGGACCGGTTGCTGGTACTGGACAACGGCCGGATCGTCGCCGACGGTCCGAAAGAAGCGGTCATCGATGCGCTGCGCAAGGGCCGTGTCGGCTCGGCGGCGGTCTAGGAGTTGCCCCATGTCTGCTTCTTCAGATAGCAAATCACGCGGCTACTTCGACAGTTTCAGCAAAAGTGCCGAAGCCGATTTCATGCCGGAAACCGCCGGCGCCTCGTTGCAGGATTCGCCGCGCTGGTCGCGGATTACCGTGTGGCTGGCGGCGGGGTTGCTGATCAGCGCGCTGGTCTGGGCCAAGTTCGCGGTGCTGGAAGAAGTGACCATGGGCGAAGGCAAGGCGATTCCGTCGAGCAAGGTTCAGGTGATTCAGAACCTTGAGGGCGGCATCGTCACCGAGATTTTCGTCCGTGAAGGCCAGATGGTGAACAAGGGCGACACCCTGTTGCGTCTGGATGACACGCGCTTTTTATCGAACAAGGGCGAGAGCGAAGTCGACCGATATGCATTGACCGCACAGGTCGAACGGCTGGCGGCAGAATCGGAAGGTCGGCCGTTCAAACTCTCCGAAGAGGTCATCGCCAAGGCCCCGCAAGTGGCTGAAGACGAGCGCTCACTGTACGAACAACGCCAGCGGCGACTGGCCAGCGAACAGCGCACCTTGACCGAACAGTTACGGCAAAAGACTCAGGAACTGGCGGAGTTCCGCTCCAAGCAAGGCCAATTCAGTTCAAGCCTGTCATTACTGCAACAAGAGATGAACATGTCCGAGCCACTGGTCAAGGCCGGCGCGGTATCGCCGGTGGAGATCCTGCGGCTCAAGCGCAGCGCGGTGGAAATCCGTGGCTCGCTGAATGCGACGACACTGGCGATTCCCCGTGCGGAATCGGCGATTGCCGAGATCCGCAGCAAGATCGACGAATCGGAGCAGACCTTCCGCTCGGAAGCCGCCAAAGAGCTGAATGAAAAACGCACCGACCTGTCGAAAATCACTGCAACCAGCATCGCCATCGACGACCGCGTCAGCCGCACCACCGTGACCTCACCGGTACACGGGGTGATCAAGCAATTGAAGGTCAACACCATCGGCGGCGTGGTCCAGCCGGGCAGCGACATGTTGGAAATCGTGCCGCTGGAAGACAACCTGCTGATCGAGGCCAAGGTGCGTCCGCAAGACGTCGCGTTCCTCCATCCGGGTCAGAAAGCCATGGTCAAGTTCAGCGCTTATGACTACACGATCTACGGTGGGCTCAGCGCCAAGCTTGAGCTGATCGGCGCCGATACCATCACTGATGACAAGGGCAACAGCTTCTACCTGATTCAGGTGCGTACCGATAAAAACCATTTGGGCGGGGATGTGAAACCCCTGCTGATCATCCCGGGAATGGTGGCGACGGTGGACATCATTACCGGGGAGAAAAGTGTGCTGGATTACCTGCTCAAACCAGTGCTCAAGGCCCGGACCGAGGCGATGCGCGAACGCTAGTGATTCCTGATTTTGTGATGATTGATCTGGCGCTTTCGCGAGCAAGCCCGCTCCCACATTTTGGAATGCGTTCCCCCTGTGGGAGCGGGCTTGCTCGCGAAAAGGCCGGCATTATCAACACCTATCTTTCGCCATGGTTCTTCTGAAAGGTCTCCTCCCCCATCGCCGCTATCTGCCCCTCGATCAACGCTTCAAACGGCTTGAGCAATGGCTCAAACGAGGCCGGTGCTTCCAGCGTGTGCAATGCCTGCACAATCGCCTCAACCGTCGACAACGCTCCCGGCCCTGGGGCCTTGCGCAACCGATAGCGCGACACCCCGCCCTCTGCCAGCGTCACCCGTGGCAACGCCGCCAGCAGCGGATTGAGATGGAGCATTTTGCGCGCCTTGCGCCAGGTGCCATCGGGCACGACCAGCAACAGCGGTTGATCAGACTCACCATAGGCCTGCATCACCTGCGCATCGTCCGCCGGAAACAACAACCGCGCCTGATAGCCCGGTTGATTCAACAGCGTCGGTAAATCCTCGAACACCTCACCCACGATCAGCTCGGCGTTGGTCAAACCCAGCGCCGCCAAGCGCGCAGTATTGAGCGCATGATTGACCTCGCTGGGATGCTGCAACACCAACACTCGGGTGCGGCTATCGAGACGCGGAATCAGCGCGCACAGGCAATGGGTTTGTGGGCGCAGGCAGCGCGGGCATTGGGGTCTGGACATACTTCTTTTCCTTCGAGCTACGCCTGATTGAGCTGGGCTTTGAGCAAATCGCGGAACGTCTGAATCAACGGCTCGCGGCTTCGGCCACGGCGCATGATCATCGAAAACGGCGCCTGATAACCAAAAGTCGCTGGCAGCAACACGCGCAAATCACCCTTGTCGGCCCAGGCCTGAGCGTAGTGTTCCGGCAGATACCCGATGTAGGCGCCGGACAGCACCAGAATCAGCTGCGCTTCCATACTTTCCACGGTGGCGGCGCTGTGTTTGAAGCCGTGACGTGCCAGTTCCGCCTGGCTCCAGTAGCCGCGACCGACCATGCGTTGCTGAGTGATGACTTGCTCGGGAATGCGCCGTTCGTTGAACAACGGGTGGCGACTGCTGCAATACAGCCAGTGCTGCTCGCGGTACAGCGGCATGTAGACCAGACCGCTCATGCGTGTGGAGAACGCGCCGATCGCCAGATCGAGGCGGTTGTCCTGCACGCCGAGTTGCAGTTCGTAAGGGCTCATCACCGACAGGTGCAAATGCACCGCCGGGTGTTCCTGACTGTAGGCGCCGATGGCTTCGGCGAAGGGTAGGGCCTTGTCGCTGACGGTGGAATCGATCACGCCGAGGTTGAGTGTGCCGCGCAGTTCGCCCTTGAGCGCAGCGGCGTATTGCTCGAAACCTTCAAGTTCGCCGAGCAGGCGCAGGGTTTCCTGATGGAACAGCTCACCCTTGCTGGTCAGGCTGAAGCCGCCACGGCCGCGATGGCACAGCACCAGACCGAGCGCGGCTTCGAGCTGGCTCATGTAGGTGCTGATCGCCGAGGTCGACAGGTTGAGTTCCTGCTGCGCGTTGGCGAAACCCTGATGACGCACCACGCTGACGAAGATGCGCAACAGTTTCAGGTCGGGTAAAGCGTTGGCCATGTCTACTCCAGGTTTGTGTCGACACACCGTAAATGTGGGAGCGGGCTTGCTCGCGAAAGCGCCGGGCCAGCCGACATCCACGTTGCCTGACACACCGTATTCGCGAGCAAGCCCGCTCCCACTGAGGCGCCATGTTCACCCCGGTGAACGACAACGAGTCTATCTTCAGCCTCGCCGTTAGTTTAGAAAAATCTGAACTAAGTATTTGCTCGTAGCGATTCTTCCCCACCCCTGCATTTCGCAGAATCGGCCCACAGCGGTGCCCGCCAGCCGGCGCGCCGACATAAATAAAACAAGACGATGAGGCCCTACCCGTGGACAAAATTCTTCACCAACCACTGGGCGGCAACGAAATGCCGCGCTTCGGCGGCATCGCCACCATGCTCCGACTCCCCCATGTACCGAGCGCTGCCGGCCTGGACGCTGCCTTCGTTGGCGTGCCGCTGGACATCGGCACTTCGCTGCGCCCCGGCACCCGCTTCGGGCCACGTGAAATCCGCACCGAATCGGTGATGATCCGCCCTTACAACATGGCCACCGGCGCCGCGCCGTTCGACTCGCTGTCGGTGGCCGACATCGGTGACGTGGCGATCAACACCTTCAACCTGCTCGACGCCGTGCGCATCATCGAAGAAGCCTACGACAACATCCTCGAGCACAACGTCATCCCGATGACCCTGGGTGGCGACCACACCATCACCCTGCCGATCCTGCGTGCCATCCACAAGAAACACGGCAAGGTCGGTCTGGTACACATCGACGCCCACGCTGACGTCAACGATCACATGTTCGGCGAGAAAATCGCCCACGGCACCACCTTCCGTCGCGCCGTCGAAGAAGGTCTTCTGGACTGCGATCGTGTGGTGCAGATTGGTTTGCGCGCGCAGGGTTACACCGCTGACGACTTCAACTGGAGCCGTGATCAGGGTTTCCGCGTGGTGCAGGCCGAAGAGTGCTGGCACAAGTCGCTGGCACCGCTGATGGCCGAAGTGCGGGAGAAAGTCGGCGGCGGTCCGGTGTACCTGAGCTTTGACATCGACGGCATCGACCCGGCCTGGGCGCCTGGCACCGGCACCCCGGAAATCGGCGGTCTGACGACCATTCAGGCGATTGAAATCGTTCGCGGCTGCCAAGGCCTCGACCTGATCGGTTGCGATCTGGTAGAAGTTTCGCCCGCTTACGACACCACCGGTAACACCTCGCTGCTGGCCGCCAACCTGCTGTACGAAATGCTCTGCGTACTGCCTGGCGTAGTTCACCGCTGAGGGTCGGGTCATGAGCGAACGTGATCAGGTATTGAAAGCGGCCGCCGAGCTGGTGTGCGCCTTCGCCCGTAACGATCGCGAGGCTTACTTCGGCGCGTTCAGCGCTGATGCGAGTTTCGTGTTCTACACCCTCGAACAGCCGCTGCTGTCGCGCGACGCCTATCAGGCGTTGTGGGACAACTGGCGCGCCGAGGATGGCTTTGAAGTGCTCTCGTGCACTTCGAGCAACGCCTTCGTCAGCCTGCAAGGTGACGTGGCGATTTTCATCCATGACGTGGCCACCGAGCTGCGCATGCAAGGGGAGCAACACTTCAGCCAGGAGCGCGAGACGATTGTTTTCAAGAAACAAGCGTCGAGCCTAGAACAACAAGGCCTTTGGCTGGCCTGTCATGAACATTTATCCGCGATGCCGGAAGGGCTGCCATCCCTAGGGTCTGCTGACGTTGGGTGACGACCGCGACGGAGACCCTACCCAAACAGGTGACGCTCACACACGATGAGCGCGCCTTTATGATCGGAGCAGATCATGAATAACAACAACAACGACCAAAGCCTTACGCAAATTGAAACCCACGGGGTCGAACAGATCCCGGACAACGAACGCACCGCAGGCCCGACGGATTTGTTCCGGATGATCTTCGGTGGTTCCAACACCTTTGCCACCGCCGTGCTCGGCAGCTTCCCGGTGCTGTTCGGCCTGTCGTTTCAGGCTGGCGTCTGGGCGATTGTCTCGGGCGTGCTGCTGGGCTCGCTGATCCTCGCACCGATGGGCCTGTTCGGCCCGCTCAATGGCACCAACAATGCCGTGTCGTCCGGTGCGCATTTCGGCGTGCACGGGCGGATCGTCGGCTCGTTTCTGTCGCTGTTGACCGCCATCGCATTCTTCTCGCTCTCGGTGTGGAGTTCGGGCGATGCGCTGATCGGCGGTGCGAAACGCTTGATAGGCTTGCCGGAAACCGACCTGACCCTGGGTTTGGCCTACGGCCTGTTCGCGATCCTGGTACTGACCGTGTGCATCTATGGCTTCCGCTTTTTGCTGTGGGTGAACAAGATCGCGGTATGGAGCGCCAGCCTGCTGTTTCTGCTGGGCGCGGTCGCTTTCGCCGCTCCTTTCGACGCGCAATACGCCGGCACGGTCAGTCTCGGTCAGCCCGGTTTCTGGGCCGCGTTCATCGGCGCCGCACTGGTGGCCATGAGCAACCCGATTTCCTTCGGCGCGTTCCTCGGCGACTGGTCGCGCTACATCCCGCGTGACACCTCCAAGCAGCGGATCATGGCCGCCGTCGTGCTGTCGCAGATCGCCACGTTCATCCCGTTCCTGTTCGGCCTGGCCACCGCGACCATCGTCGCGATCAAGGCGCCGGACTACATCGCGGCGAACAACTATGTGGGCGGTCTGCTGGCGGTGTCGCCGAGCTGGTTCTTCCTGCCGGTGTGCCTGATTGCGGTGATCGGCGGCATGTCCACCGGCACCACATCGCTGTATGGCACCGGGCTGGACATGTCCAGCGTGTTCCCTCGCGTACTGTCGCGGGTCAAGGCGACGTTGCTGATCGGCGTGCTGTCGATTGCCTTCATCTTCATCGGGCGCTTTGCGGCGAACCTGGTGCAGAGCGTGTCGACATTCGCCGTGCTGATCATCACCTGCACTACGCCGTGGATGGTGATCATGATCATCGGCCTGCTGGTGCGTCGTGGCTTCTACTGCCCGGACGACCTGCAAGTGTTCACGCGCGGCGAACAGGGCGGACGCTACTGGTTCAGTCACGGCTGGAACTGGCGTGGCCTGGGCGCCTGGATCCCGAGTGCGGCGGTCGGCCTGTGCTTCGTCAACCTGCCGGGGCAGTTCGTCGGCCCGCTGGGTGAAATGGCCGGCGGCATCGACATCAGCCTACCCGTCACCCTCGGCCTGGCTTCGGTGGTGTACCTGACGCTACTGCGCCTGTTCCCGGAACCGCGCGACGTGTTCGGCCCGCAGGATGCCCGAAACCAGGGCGCAAACGCGCCGGCTAAAGCGTCGTTGCGCCAGGCCGCCTGAAGAAACACATAACCCCTGTGGGCGCGGGCCCGCTCCCACAAGGGCAAATCGATTCGAGCCTCACATAAAAAAGACAATCGGAGACACGCCATCATGGCTTTGGATTTAATCGTCGTACTCATCTACGCCGCCGCGATGCTGATTCTGGGCTATTACGGCATGCGCAAAGCCAAGACCCACGAAGACTATCTGGTCGCCGGTCGTAACCTGGGCCCGAGCCTGTACATGGGCACCATGGCCGCAACTGTACTGGGTGGCGCGTCCACCGTCGGCACCGTGCGTTTGGGTTATGTGCACGGTATTTCCGGGTTCTGGCTGTGCGCAGCACTGGGTTGCGGCATCGTTGCGCTGAACCTGTTCCTCGCCAAGCCACTGCTGAAACTGAAAGTGTTTACCGTCACCCAGGTGCTGGAAAAACGCTACAACCCGATGGCTCGTACCGCCAGCGCCACCATCATGCTGGCCTACGCCTTGATGATCGGCGTGACCTCGATCCTGGCGATCGGCACCGTGTTGCAAGTGCTGTTCGGCCTGCCGTTCTGGATGTCTGTGCTGCTGGGTGGCGGCATCGTCGTGATCTATTCGACCATCGGCGGTATGTGGTCGCTGACCCTGACCGACATCGTCCAGTTCGCCATCCAGACCGTCGGCCTGATGTTCCTGCTGCTGCCGATCTGCCTGTACCGCGTCGGTGGCTGGGATCAACTGGTGGCGCAATTGCCGGCCGCCAGCTTCAGCTTCACCAGCATCGGCTGGGACACGATCATTACCTACTTCATGATCTACTTCTTCGGCATCCTGATCGGTCAGGACATCTGGCAGCGTGTGTTCACCGCCAAAAGCGAGAAAGTCGCGAAGTACGCCGGCACTTCGGCCGGCATCTACTGCATCATCTACGGCCTGGTCTGCGCCCTGATCGGCATGGCTGCACACGTCCTGATCCCGGATCTGGACAACGTCAACAACGCCTTCGCCGCCATCGTCAAAGTCTCGCTGCCGGACGGCATCCGGGGTCTGGTGATCGCTGCTGCACTGGCCGCGATGATGTCCACCGCCAGCGCCGGCCTGCTCGCCGCATCCACCACGCTGACGGAAGACCTGCTGCCAAAACTGCGCGGCGGTAAACAATCCAGCGTGGCCGTCAGCCGCCTGTTTACCCTGTTGACCGGCGTTGCGGTGCTGGGCATCGCACTGGTGGTCAATGACGTCATCAGTGCCCTGACCCTGGCCTACAACCTTCTGGTCGGCGGCATGCTGATTCCATTGATGGGGGCGATTTTCTGGAAACGCGCGACCACCGCAGGCGCGATCAGTGCGATGACCCTGGGTTTCGCCACCTCCTTGATCTTCATGTTCAAGGACGGGATGGACGCCAACTCGCCGATCTATTACAGCCTGGGTATCAGCCTGGCAAGTTTCGTGCTGGTCAGCCTGTTCTCGCGCCGCCCTGCGATGGTGGCGAGTGCGCTATAAGCTTTGATGTAACCACTTGATGCTTTCTTCGACGGGTGTGGCGTCGGTTGCCACACCCGTTTTTTTTCGTTTTAAGGAATGTACTGATGAAGATTGTTTCTCGCGATCAGTGGTTCGAAGTGCAAACCCTGAGTGACGGCATCCGCCTGATTCACGAGCCGTACATCCGCCCGTTCTACCGCTGCAACCTGTGGCACGTTCAGGGCCGCGACAAGGATTTGTTGCTCGACAGTGGTTCAGGGCTGGTCAGCCTGCGCGAGCAACTGCCATGGCTGACCGAGCGGCCACTGGTGGCCGTGGCCAGCCATTGCCATTTCGACCACATTGCAGGCCATCACGAGTTTGCCGAGCGGCTGGTGCACCCTGCCGAGGCCGACATCCTTGCCGCGCCGGATGGTGAAAACGATTTGAGCCGAGCTTTCGTCGGCGATGACATGTTCGAAGCACACCCGGATTGTCCGCTGTGCTACGCCGAATATAGGGTCAGAGCGGCACCGGCGACCGGGTTTGTCGAAGACGGGGATGTGCTGGATCTGGGCAACCGCACGTTGCAGGTGCTGCACACGCCGGGGCATTCGCCGGGCGGGATCAGCCTGTTTGAAGCGGCGACACAAACACTGTTCAGTGGCGACATCATCTACGACGGGCCGCTGATCGAAGACGCCTACCATTCGAATCTGGACGATTACGCCGCCAGTCTGCGACGTTTGCAGGCGTTACCGATCCGTACCGTGCATGGTGGACACTTCGGCAGTTTTTCCGGTGAGCATTTGCGCTTGATGATTGACGAATGGTTGCGCCGACATCAGTGAGGCCTGCTGTAATCAAGCAAAACAATGACTAGAACTGTTTGCCATGAGAAGAGCTGCCGTGCGTGCCGCTGTGCATCGGTTCATTCGCCGACTGCTGGAAAACCGCGAATTCGATGACCACACCCGTCTGGTGCAATTGGGACTGGAGAAAGCGGATATCGAGGATCTGATTTTTCATCTGGAGGATGAATTCGGACTGACGGCATTCACCGCCGAAGAAGATCAACTGCTCAAGACTGCGAAGACCGCGAATGACTTGAGCCGGTTTTTACTGATGATTGCGCGGCACTGAATGCAAAAGATCGCAGCCTTCGGCAGGTCCCACACCGCTCTGTGTGGGACCTGCCGAAGGCTGCGATCTCTCGATCAATTAATGAGGCATTACCGCCGACGCTGTTCGTCGTCTGTGCGAATCGGTACCGGTTGCAGAGGCGGTTCGATCAAGCCGAGGGCAACACCCAAATCGTGCAGCCAATTCTGAATTTTCTCTTTCATCGTAATGCCCCCTTCAGGGTGGTGCCGAGCGACCGGAATTCTGAGGCCGCCTCGCACTGATAATAGTCCGAAGTCCTGCGCAATGCTCGGCCTAATCCGCAATGATCTGTTACTGAATAGAACAGAATCCGTTGCCATCGGTTCAAGCCGTTTCACGGGTTTCAACCAGAGCCGCAGGATAGACGGCCTGCTGCACTTCAATCCACGCATTGAGGTTGGCGCCCAGCATGCCCTTGCGCCACATGAGCCACGTTGTCGCACGCTCGAACGGTTCGGCCAGCGGATGCACCGCGACGCTCTCGCGCCCAGGCAAACTGGCCAGCATCGACTCCGACATCAGCGCCACACCGCTGCCGGCAATCACGCAGGCGAGCATGCCCTGATAGGACTCGATCTCCATCGCCCGTCCCATCGCCGCATGCGAGTGAGAGAACCATGCCTCCAGACGCATGCGATAGGAGCAGCCCTGGCGAAAGGTGAACACCGAGCGCCCTTCTACATCCTGCGCACTGTAAACCGGCGGATGATCAGCTTCGGTGATCAGCACCAGCCGCTCCTCGCACAGCGGCACGCCGTCGAGCCCGGCCAGTTCGAGCGGGCCGTCCACCAGCGCGGCATCCAGACGTCCGGTAAGCAGGCCTTCGAGCAGTTCACCGCTCGGCGCCGACTGCACTTGCAGGTTCACCGCCGGGTATTGCTTGTGATAACGCGCCAGCAACGCCGGCAGATGGATCGCCGCCGTGCTGTACATGGTGCCGAGCACAAAGTCCCCGGCCGGTTGTCCGCCCATCACCGCCGCGCGGGCCTGATCCCTTAGGGCAAAGAGTTTGCCGGTGTAGTCCAGCAGGACTTTTCCCGCAGGCGACAGTTGCAAACGCTGACGCTCACGAACGAACAATTCGACACCCATTTGCTCCTCGAGCTGTTTAAGCCGAGTCGACAGGTTCGATGGCACGCGATGCAGCCGTTCGGCCGCGCGAGTGATCGAACCTTCCTCGGCAACCGCCTGAAAGATCCGCAGTTGGCTGAACTCCACAACCTTTCTCCAGAACAGAACAAGTTAATCACTATTATTCAATTTTAAAGAAAGTCAATCAGTCCTAGCCTGACGGTCGTTACTCTTTCAATGGAATCCAGACCATGTCGCCGCTGATTCGCTTATCCGCTTGTTTCGTTGCCCTGATGCTGGCCATGGGCATCGGGCGTTTCGCCCTCACTCCACAAATGCCGCACCTGCTCAGCGAGGGACAGATCGACCTGACTGCCGCCGGTCTGATTGCGGCGGCCAACTACCTCGGATACTTGCTCGGTGCCGTGGACGCGATGTTTGCCCACCGTCCGCAACAGGTTCAGCGCCGACTGCACGGTGGTCTGTGGTTGTGCGTGCTGCTGACACTGGCCTCGTTCTGGGCTGACGGCTTCTGGTCGCATCTGGTTTTGCGCTTTGGCACCGGCGTGGCGAGTGCCTGGGTCTTGGTGATGATCACCTCGCTGAGTCAGCCGCTGGCGGCGGCGGCCGGTCGTCCACGGCTTGGGGCCTTGGTATTTGCCGGACCGGGGCTGGGGATTTTTCTGACAGGGTTGCTGGCGCTGGTCTCACATCTGCTGAACCAGACGTCCGCGACGTTGTGGCTGATTTATGCCGCAGCCGCGTTGGTAATGATGTTGGGGGTGTGGCGCCTGCTGCCGCAACCAACCACCGCCAAGACCATTGCGGCAACCTCCGTCAGTCCGTCGAGTCGTGGCATTGGTCGGTTGGCGGTGATTTACGCACTCTACGGCCTCGGCTACATCATCCCGGCCACGTTCCTGTCGCAGATGGCCACCGCGCAGTTTCACGGGCAATGGCAGGCAGATTTGCTCTGGCCGTGCTTCGGCCTGGGCGCGGCCATCGGGGTGCTGCTGGTGAGTCTGCGCCGTCACGATCCTCGGACCACGCGTCACTGGTTGATGGCTACGTTGTGGCTGCAAGCGGCCGGTGTTTTTGCCTGCCTGTCGGGCAGCGGTTGGGGCCTGGCACTGGGCGTCATCCTGTGCGGCACGCCGTTCCTGGCCTGCATGCAGCTAATCATGCAACGCTCGCGGGAACTGGCGCCCCACACCACCCAGCGCAACGCCGGCATGCTCACCGCTTGCTTCGCCGTCGGCCAACTCAGCGGCCCGTTATTGGCCGCGTTGAGCAGCCATTTCAGCGGTGGCTTGCAGCCGGCGCTGGTCATCGCCGGATGCGGTTTGTTGATTGCCGGCGGACTGGCGATGCAATCGACTACTACTGGCCGAGCGCTTTGCGCAAACGCCGACGCAACCACTGCTCAGCGCTGACGAAAGTGATGCCGAGCAACACCAGTACCGCGCCGATGACGAAGTTCAGGCTCAGTCGCTCGCCGAGCAGCAACACACCGAAGGTGACCCCGAACAGCGGCGTCATGAATGAGAACACCGCCAGATTCGCCGCCAGATAACGGCGCAACAGCCAGAACCACACCAGATAACTGAAGAACGACACCACCAGCCCCTGGAACAGCACACTGGCCACCGCCACGGAGGTCAGGCTGACATGGGTGATCTGGCCGCTGAACAACGCGATCAACAACAGGCCGATGAAGCCGACGATCAACTGATAGAACAGGGTCAGTGTCACCGGAGCATCCGACAGGCGTGAGGCGCGCACCACCACGGTGGTCGCGCCCCAACAGGCGCCGGCCAACACACCGAAGGCATCGCCCAGCAACATGCGACGGTCGATGTTATCCCACGACACACCGCCGGCGAAGGCCAGCGCAATGCCGATGAATGCCAACACAATCCCCAGCCACTGCAAGGGCCGCAGACGCTCACTGGCCAACAGAAAATGCACGCCCAGCGCGGTGAAGATCGGCGCGGTGTAGAGGAACACCGACATGTGCGCAGCGGTGGTCAGTTGCAAACCTTCGCTGATAAAGAAGAACTCCAGGCCGAACAGTGCACCGGCCAGCAAACCGCCGCGCCAGGTGCTGCCGACCTGATCCCAGCCACCCTTCCAGCAGATGAGCAAGCCTACCAGCAACGCGGAAATCCCTGACCGCCCGGCTGCCTGCATCACCGGCGCGATATCCGGTGCGGCCCACTTGATCATCACTTGCTGCACGCCCCAGATCAGACACAGGCCGATCATCACCTGCAAGGCAAAACGGTCGGCATTGCGCCGCTCGGCACTCACCGCAACACCTCGAACACACACAACATGGCAGCCATCCAATGGTCAAAAACAGTGCCGAGGTTTATCAGTCAGCCAGACAGAAAAAACCGTCCGGAAAAGACATTTAATTCTTCCATTGCGTCAGCAGTGAATGGCTGGTGAAGACAGTGCCTCCCACAGATGTTTGTGTCGAACGCAGGACTCGTGAACGACATCAATCACGGTGGGAGCCGGGCTTGCCCGCGAAGAGGCCCGTTCAGACAATAAAGATCAATGATGCGAAGCGCATAACCTGCGAGCCACCGAAAACCCGACAGTACACGCCACAGCGGTGGCAAACGCCCCCCACATCCAATCCATCAACGTCACCTGCACCGACCATCCGCGCAATGTCGCCCAATTGGTCAGGTCATACGTGCCATACGCCACCAGCCCCAACAACGCGCCCATCTTCGCTGCCCGCTGCCAACTCGATGCCGGCAACACCACAAACACCACACACCCGAAAACGTACAGCCAATAAAAAACCGCTGCCGGAACCAGCAGCGGTTTTTCGAGCATCAGTGAACCGAGCAGTTCACGATAGGTCGGCGCCATCAACAGGCCGAGCCAGATGCCGTCGAGCAACAGAAACGTCACCAGCGTGGCGACATAGGCAATCAGCGCATTTTTCATTCAACCGACCTCAAGTAAGCCCATGAAACATGGGCCACGCAAGGCTCAGGTTAGTTCAATGCGATCGGCATGAATGACGATCTTGCCTTCCTTGTACAGCGAACCGATAGCCTTCTTGAAGTTGCCTTTGCTAACGCCGAACAGGCTAGTGATCAACACCGGGTCGCTCTTGTCGCTGACCGGCAGTGTGCCGGCGTTCTCGCGCAACTTGGCGAGGATTTTCGAGTTCAGGCTGCTGGCCGCTTCCTGGCCAACCGGTTGCAGGCTCAGGCTGATCTTGCCGTCGGCGCGCACTTCCTTGATGAAGCCTTTCTCGATCATGCCGGCGCGCATGAACTTGAAGATTTCGTTCTTGTGGATCAAACCCCAGTGCTTGTTGTTGATGATCGCCTTGAAGCCCATATCGGTGGCTTCGGCGACCAGCAGATCAACTTCCTGGCCCTGTCTGTAGTTGGCAGGGGTCTTGTCGAGATAGCGATCCAGCCGCGCGGTGGCGGTGATACGACGGGTGTGTTTGTCGAGGTAGACGTGTACCACGCAATATTCGCCGGCCGTCATCTGACGCTTTTCTTCGGAATACGGCAGCAACAGATCCTTCGGCAGCCCCCAATCGAGGAACACACCGATGCTGTTGACTTCAACAACTTTCAGACTGGCAAATTCACCTACCTGAACTTTTGGTTTTTCTGTGGTAGCGAGAAGTTTGTCTTCGCTGTCCAGATAAACAAAAACGTTGAGCCAGTCTTCATCTTCGCTGGGAATATCTTTCGGGATATAACGATTAGGCAAAAGAATTTCGCCGTCAGCACCGCCGTCCAGATATAAACCGAAGTTAGTGTGTTTAACCACTTGCAAACTGTTGTAACGCCCGACTAAAGCCATTTCCAGAACCCTCATTGCGTGGGCGGCATTCTACCCGTTTTGCCGTGAACGATGGCCGGCAGATTCCCAGGTTTCAGTAAAATCTGCGCAAAGCCTTGATTTTCCTTGGGCTCGGCTGCGCGGGTTGCCGCTCGTCAGGCCGGTTTGGCGCATTACGGCAGCTCGCCACAGCCCGGTGGAATATAAGTGATGTTATTTAAAACAGCAGGTTAGCCGATTATTTCGAGTATTGAATCGAGCGTAATGCCGTCACGGGATGGGTTATTCCGGGGGATATTTAACAAGCTATTGTCAAGTTATTCCTGTACGATGCCTGGCCGAGTTACTTTTCTACAGGTTAATGGCCGCCATGCGTGTAAAAGCATCCACCAGCAAAGCAAAGCCAGCTCCAGCCGTTGAAACCAGCGAATCGATCAACGATCAGATCGCCGCGTTCCTCAAGTCTGGCGGCGAGATTCAGCAAATTGCCAAAGGCGTCAGCGGCCAGACGTTCGGCCCGTCCAAGCAGATCAGCCTGGGCAAGAAGTAACACCCGGTTTTACCCCCGTCCAGAGGCGCTTTGAGCTTCGAAGCGTCTGGACTGGCACCACGCAATACTCCCCCCGTTTAAAACAAACAAATACTCATAAATCGACGAACGGACATCAATGCCGATCATTCGCCGGTATCCTTGCACGCGTCTGGATCAAGCGTTTCAGCAGGCCCGCCGCCCTGCGCTCGCTGTTCATGGAGTGACGCATGCGCAAATCATCCTGTTTATTGCTCTCAAGCCTGATGGCTTGCACAGCTGTGCATGCGCAGGTTTTCCAGCGTGAACTTGGCGACTTCGACCTGAAACTCGACACCACACCCAGCCGCAGCATGGCCCAGGGCCTGGTCAAACCGGCGGTCGCTGGCTCGTTTCATGGCGGGCTCGACCTCAGCCACGACAGTGGCCTGTATTTCGGCCAGTACGCGCCGAGCATGGGCATCACGCCGGGCAAGAACCTCGAAATCGATTCCTATGTCGGTTTTAAACAACCTTTCGATCAAACCCTCGGCTATGAAATCGGGATGATCCACTACAGCTATCCCGAGGTAGACACACTCGACAGCCAGGAACTGTTCGGTGGCCTGACCCTGCTCGGCAGCCGTTTCGGCATCGCCCTGAGCCACGACCCGGACAAACAGAACAACACGTTGTTTGCCGATCTTGGCGGCAACCAACCGTTCGGCATCGGCGTCAGCATGAAATACACCACCCACCAGTTGAACACGCCCGTGGCCGTTGACGGCGGTTATGTCAGCAACTTTACCGATTGGTCGGTGAAGCTGTCCCGGCCGTTAATGGGCGTCGATCTCAACCTGATCTACAGCAACTCCAGCCTCAGCGGCAGCGATTGCTCGGCCTACTCCGGACACAACAGCCAGTGCGACGGCCTCGTCACATTCAAGGCCGAGCACGCATTCTATTGATCGGCTGAACTGCCGGGTTCACTGTGCGTTCACATAAGAATCAGATCCCCAAGGCTGGCTATCGCAAGGATTCGCCCATGTCTCGCTGGTTCAAACATATCGCTACCCTCTTGATCTTCACCCTTGCCCTCGGCGCCTGCAGCCGCGTCGGCCTGGCTTATCGCAACCTCGACGTGATCATCCCGTGGACGCTCAGCGACTACCTGGACATGAACGGCGAGCAGAAAGGCTGGTTCAACGAACGCCTCAAAGAACACCTGAGCTGGCACTGCAGCACGCAATTGCCAGAGTATCTGGACTGGCTCGACCGCCTGCAAACGATGGTTGAAAACAATCAGGTGACCGACACCGCGCTGCAGACACGCACGGAAGAAGCCAAGCAGGCGATTGCTCAAACCGCACGGGAAATCACTCCGTCAGCCATCGAGTTGCTGCAAGGCTTGGATGACAAACAGGTCGCGGAAATGAACGACGCATTTGCCAAGGATTTGCGTAAACGCCAGCGGGAATATTTGAACCCGCCGCTTGCCCAGCAGATCGCCGAACGCGGCGCACGCATGGTCAAACGCCTCAACGACTGGCTCGGGCCATTGAGCGTCAATCAAGAACAGCGGGTAATGGTGTGGTCGACCGCGCTGGGCGACCAGAACACCCAATGGATCGCCAACCGCGCTCACTGGCAGCAGCAGTTCAGTAACGCCGTTGCCCAGCGTAAAAGTGCCGAATTCCCACAGCGAATCGAGACACTTCTGGTCAACCGCGAGCGTTTATGGACAACGGATTACCAGAAGGCCTATGCGAACACCGAAGCGCAAGCGCGCTCGCTGGCGGTGGATCTGATGGCCGAGAGCACACCGCAGCAGCGTCAGCGGTTGCTCAAGAAAATCGAAGGGGTGCGTAAAGAGTTCAATGACCTCAAATGCCTCAAGGCCGCACAAAAACCTTGAATCAGACGTCAAACCAATGTGGGAGCGGGCAAGCCCGCTCCCACAAAGGCTATCAGGCAATCTGCGCCTTGGAAGCCACCTCATCAAACGTCGCTTCATCCAGCGCATCTTCCTGCTCGTCCAGCACCTGCCGCGGATGATCATTTCCGGGAATGCTGCTGTCGATAAGGCTCAGCAGGCTTGATCCGCGTGGCGTCAGAATGAAATTGCTGCCGGTACTGCCCATATGATCCGGGCGCGGTTCGATAAATCCACGATCAAGCAACAAGCCTTCATATTCGCAGGCCACCGTTTTCAGGTGATCCAGATTCTCGATCGGCTCGCCTGCACTGGCTTTCTCGGCCGCATAGTCCTCGGCGTATTTTCGAGGGGCGAAACTTTCGCCAGCACTGTTCTGCACTTCATGCAGCAAGCGTTCAATCAAATCCCAGTTATAAGTCGTCATCCTGATTCAACCTCCGGTGCGCGTGATTTGGGGCGCTGTCATAGGTTGTGACCGGTGCCTGTCGCCGCCGTTCAGCCGCATTTCACGCCGCGACCGACCGGCGGTCTGTCGAATTGATCGAGGGTTAAACGACTAGTCTGACAAAGACGGTTTCAACCCCCGCAGGAGAAATCATCATGAACGTTGAGAATCATCCGGTGGTATCGCGCGAAGAATGGCTCGCTGCGCGCAAACAACATCTGGCCGAAGAAAAGGCCTTCACCCGCGAGCGCGACCGCTTGAGCGCCAAACGCCGCGCATTGCCTTGGGTCAAAGTCGACAAGGACTACCGCTTCCACGGCCCGAACGGCGAGCTGAAACTGACTGACCTGTTTGGCAAACACAGCCAGTTGATCGTTTACCACTTCATGTTTGCCAAGGACTGGGAGGAAGGCTGTCAGGGGTGTTCGTTTCTGTCCGACCACATCGACGGTGCCAATCTGCATCTGGCGCATCACGATATTGCCGTGGTCGCGGTTTCCCACGCACCGTTCGAGCAGTTTCAGGCCTTCAAACAGCGCATGGGCTGGAGATTCGACTGGGTGTCGTCAGACGGTTGCGATTTCAACTATGACTTTGGCGTGTGTGCGCGCGCTGAAGATGTCGCTGCAGGAAAGGCTACGTATAACTACGAAAAGACTGACAGTGCCGAGGAAGAAATGCCCGGCCTGAGCGTGTTTTATCGTGATGCAAAAGGAGACATTTTCCACACCTACTCAACCTATGCCCGCGGTCTGGACATGCTGGTGGGTGCCTACAACTACCTCGACCTCACGCCCAAGGGCAGGAATGAGGACGAGATCATGGAGTGGGTGCGGCATCATGATCGGTATGAGTCGGCAATCAAGTCTCAATGCTGTCATGGGAAAGAAGGTTGAACAAAGTAGCCAAAGCGGGGGCCCATGGCCATCCGCTGTTTACTTAGAGAACGGGGCAGATTTGTTATCTGAATTGCTAATCGCTACGGCTCTGCAAGAGCGCCATTCTGATCATCGAAGATAGCAGCGATCTCAAAATAGTGACCATCCAACAGATAATTTCGACCCGATCAAGTCAATGGGTTCAGCACGTTTGTTGCGCTGAACTTTATCCCTGAAAAGCTCCTCAACCGGTTAACCCGCCTTAACCGGAACGAAGGCCTACCCCATGAAAACCCTGATCAAGCTCACCCTCGCCGCCACGCTCGCCTGCGCCCTGCCCGTCTGGGCTTGCACGCCGGAAGAAGCCACCGCCAAACGCGAACAACTGGCCAAGGAAGTTGCGAAGCTCACGCAGCAGAATCCGACCAAAGCCAAAGAAATGAACGACGAACTAAAGAAAATGGACCTGGGCACGGCCAGTGCGGATCTGCCAGACAAATGTCAGTTGATCGATCAGCGCTTGAAAGAGCTGGATTCGGCCGAGAAGAAAACCGAGGGTTAATCACCGCAGAATCAAAAGATCGCAGCCTTCGGCAGCGCCTACACCGCCCCCTGTAGTAGCTGCCGAAGGCTGCGATCTTTTGACTCTAAAAATGCATCAATGCATTTTTACTTGCATAAACGCATACATTGACTAAGGTTATCTCGAGCAAGGAGATCGGCACCGTTCATCGCAGATGAAAACCTTTAACCACCGATCGCTCGGCAACACCGCTACAACCACACAAGCTGGACGCTTGTTTTCACTCATGGAGGATTGAAAAAATGTTAACCAATGAAGCAACCCGATTCACCGGCGAAACGCTGCCAAGGTGCTTGAGCAGCCATCTGCTTGACCCGCAACTGGTCGAAGTCGAAGCGGCTGAACAGATCAACGCCCTCGCCACTGCAAGCCTCAACTTCAGCATGCAGAAACAAACCCAGACCAACTGGTGCTGGGCGGCCGTTTCCGCTTCGGTCGGCAACTATTACGGCACCGGGTCCTGGACCCAGTGCGGTGTGGCCAGTTCGGAACTGAATCGCAACTGCTGCAATCAGCCGGGGCCGTGCAACGTTTACGGCTATCTGGATTCCGCCCTGCGCACCACGCGCAGTTACAACGGCATGAATCAGGGTTCGCTGCAGATGTCGGCCATCCAGAACCAGATCAACATGGGCCGTCCGGTCGGCCTGCGCTGTGCCTGGTACGGCGGCGGTGCGCACTTCCTGACGATCTATGGCACCAACGGCAACTACGTGCTGGTCGCCGACTCGATCTATGGCTATTCGACCCGTGCGTTGAACGCTTTCCCCGGTTCGTATAACGGTGGCGGCAACTGGACCCACACTTACTTCACCGCCAAAAACTAGGAGGGCGACATCATGCAACTGACTTATCCAAAGGCGCCTTCCAACGGCGTTCAGACACTGCGTCCGGCGCTGCAAGCCGCACTGCAAACCCAAGGCTTCGGCGCCAATCGCCAGTTTGCCAATGCAGCACCTGCGAAAATCAGCCTCAGCGAAGCCTATCGCGGCTACTCATTGAGTCTGGATGACCTGAGCACCGGCAAAGGGCTGAAAGACGCCAAGGTGGGCGACTGGCATTACCTGGTGTTCGCCGATGGCGTGACGATTGCCGATGCGCAACTGGCCGATGTACGCGGTCACGTCGAGTTCGCCTCGTTGAACCACGGGACGCTCGCCGCCGCGACTGTCGGAGCGCTGAAACTGGCCGAACAGTCACCACAACTGCAGGGTAAAACCGTTGAGCTGCGGGTGTTGTTTGTTTCAGCGCTGCACGTTGTGGCGATCTGGCTGCACGCCGACGGTGAAGATGTGCTGATTCCAATCGATCCAACGCCCAAAGAACTGGCGGGCACCCGGTTGTACAGCGAGGCGGCGCTGCTCGCCCTGCTGAAGCCGGCCGCTGACACGGCAAAGCAACGTTTTGATGCCGACACCAGCGGGCAGCTCGGGAGCTGACAAATCCCGGCCGTAAAAAACCCGGACACTGTCCGGGTTTTTTGTGTGCGCCTGAAACGACTTACTCAGCCGCAGGCTCTGCCGGCTTGCGGCGCTTGAGTGGGGCCATGCCGTCGCTGCTCACCAGAGAGTCCGGCTTCGGACGATTGACGCTCTTGCGCTTGGTCGGCGTCTTGGCGGCGGTTTTCTTCTTGTCGCCCTTGGCGTCGGTCTTTTTCTTCTTCACGCCGACGGCTTTGCCCGAGGCCTTGACCTTTTTCGGCCCGCCGTAGGTGCCTTTGACTTCCTTGACGGTGCGGCGCTCGAAGCTTTGCTTCAGGTAGCGCTCGATGCTCGACATCAGGTTCCAGTCGCCATGGCAGATCAGCGAGATCGCCAGACCGTCGTTACCGGCACGACCGGTACGACCAATGCGGTGTACGTATTCGTCGCCGCTGCGTGGCATGTCGAAGTTGATCACCATATCCAGACCATCGACGTCCAGACCACGGGCCGCGACGTCGGTCGCTACCAGAATCTTCACCCCGCCCTGCTTCAGACGATCGATCGCCAGTTTGCGATCCTTCTGGTCTTTCTCGCCGTGCAGCACGAACGCCTTGTATTCCTGAGCCACCAGACGACCATAGATGCGGTCGGCCATGGCGCGGGTGTTGGTGAAGATGATTGCTTTCTGATAGGTCTCGTTGGCCAGCAGCCAGTTCACGATCTGTTCTTTGTGCTGGTTGTGGTCAGCGGTGATGATCTGCTGACGGGTGGTCGAGTTCAGTTGGCTGACCGCGTTGAGTTGCAAGTGCTCAGGGTTGTTCAGCACCTTGGCGATCATCTCGCGCAGGCCGGAACCGCCGGTGGTGGCGGAGAACAGCATGGTCTGCTGACGGTTCGGGCATTCATCGACCAGACGCTGCACGTCTTCGGCAAAACCCATGTCGAGCATGCGGTCGGCTTCGTCGAGCACCAGCACTTCAACTTCTTTCAGATCGAGGTTGCCGGCGTTGAGTTGCTCGATCATCCGGCCTGGGGTGCCGATGAGGATGTCCGGCACCTTGCGCAGCATGGCGGCCTGCACCTTGAAGTCTTCACCGCCGGTGATCAGGCCGGACTTGATGAAGGTGAACTGCGAAAAACGCTCAACTTCTTTCAGGGTTTGCTGGGCCAGTTCACGGGTGGGCAGCAGGATCAGCGTTTTGATGCTGACGCGGACCTTGGCCGGGCCGATCAGGCGGTTGAGGATCGGCAGTACGAAAGCGGCGGTCTTGCCGCTACCGGTTTGCGCCGTCACCCGCAGGTCACGCCCCTGGAGCGCCAGCGGAATGGCCGCGGCTTGCACAGGCGTTGGCTCGACAAATTTCAGCTCGGCCACGGCTTTAAGCAGGCGTTCGTGCAGGGCGAATTGGGAAAACACGGGTGCTACCTCGAAGATATGCAAAAAAACAGCTGCATAGGTTACCGGTTTCGAGCGCTCAGGCCGAGTTTCTTTATACAAACGGTGCTAATCAGTGTTTTTTTGTTGCCTGATTTGTCTCTTACGGTAATACACAGCGTCTTAAATGCTCTAATCGCCCATCGCGTCTTACAGAAGAATCGTTTCTCTTATGGATTTCAAACAGCTCTGGCTCAACGCCCAGGACCTCTGGGGCACCCTGGAACAGCATCCACTCTTGCAGGCCGGCCTGGCTTTGGCAGTGTTGCTGGTGATCGCGCTGGTACTCGGACGAGTGGCGCGCTACCTGATCCTGCACGCCAGCCGCATGCTCGGCCGCCAGCCTTCGCTGCACTGGATCAACGATTTTCGCCACAACAAGGTGTTTCAGCGTCTGGCGCAAATGACGCCATCGCTGGTCATCCAGTTCGGCCTGCATCTGGTGCCCGAACTGAGTGACACCGCCATGACCTTTCTGGGCAACGTGGCGCTGGCGTTTACCATCCTGTTCCTGTTGCTGTCGGTCACCGCCCTGCTCAACGCCTTGCTCGACATCTATGCACGCACCGAACACGCCCGCACTCGCTCGATCAAGGGCTATGTGCAACTGGCGAAAATGGTCTTGTACGTGTTTGGCGCAATCATCATCGTCGCCACCCTGATCGACCGTTCGCCACTGTTGCTGCTCTCGGGTCTGGGCGCGATGTCGGCGGTGATTCTGTTGGTCTACAAGGACACGCTGCTGTCGTTCGTCGCCAGCGTGCAACTGACCAGCAACGACATGCTGCGGGTCGGCGACTGGATCGAGATGCCACAAGTCGGTGCCGATGGCGACGTGGTCGACATCACCCTGCACACGGTCAAGGTGCAGAACTTCGACAAGACCATCGTCTCGATCCCGACCTGGCGCCTGATGTCCGAGTCGTTCAAGAACTGGCGCGGCATGCAGCAGTCTGGCGGGCGGCGGATCAAACGCAGCCTGTTCATCGACGCCAGCGGTGTGCGTTTCATTCGCGATGATGAAGAAGAGAAGCTGAGCCAGGTACATCTGCTGACCGACTACATGGGCCGCAAGAAAGCCGAGCTCAAGGCGTGGAACCAAGCCCAGGGCAATGTCGCGGCGATGTCCGCCAATCGTCGACGCATGACCAACCTTGGCACGTTCCGCGCTTATGCGCTGGCGTATCTGAAAAGCCACGCAGAGATCCAGCCGAACATGACCTGCATGGTCCGTCAGATGCAGACCACGGCTCAAGGCATTCCCCTGGAAATCTACTGTTTCACCCGCACCACGGCGTGGGCCGATTACGAGCGGATTCAGGGAGATATTTTTGACTATCTGCTGGCGGTGTTGCCGGAGTTTGGCCTGAGCCTGTATCAGCAGCCAAGCGGCGGGGATCTGCGGACGGGGTTGCTGCCGGCGGTGTTGGGTGCAAGCCACATTCCCGAAGCCCAGAAACACTTGATGTAACACCGCGAAGCAAAAACGGTGGGAGCGGGCTTGCTCGCTCCCACAGTGGGTTATGCGCTGGCCAGTGGTTTGCGGATCCCCAACCGGCTGATCCACACCGCTGCCAGAATCACACTCGCGCCGAGGAACAATCTTCCAAGCGCCTCATGCTGATTCCAGATCAGCAGATTCAGCAGCAAGCCCAACGGTACATGCAGGTTGTTCATCACCGCCAAAGTCCCGCCGTTGACCATGCAGGCGCCCTTGTTCCACCAGTACATGCCCAACGCCGTCGAGACCAGACC
Source organism: Pseudomonas sp. RA_15y_Pfl2_54 (assembly GCF_963971015.1). Taxonomy (NCBI): domain Bacteria; kingdom Pseudomonadati; phylum Pseudomonadota; class Gammaproteobacteria; order Pseudomonadales; family Pseudomonadaceae; genus Pseudomonas; species Pseudomonas sp. RA_15y_Pfl2_54. The sequence goes on along the minus strand of NZ_CAXAPN010000002.1, from coordinate 205,539 downwards.
GAGGAACAGCAACACCCCCCATTGCAGCGGCGCTTCCGGCAGGAAGTTGGCTTTGCCGAACATCAGGAACGCTGGCAACACCACCGCCAGCGCACCGAGATAGAAGAAGCCGAAGCGCCGGTAATGCGGCAGATCGCTGGGATGTTTTGCCACCAGATGCTTGTACAGCACCTGCCCGGCGGCGTAGGTGAAGTTGGCCAGTTGCAGCAGCAGGAAGCCCATGAAGAAGTCCGGGTTGACCCGGTCGAAACGAATCACCGCCGCGCCGCCCACCGCCACCAGTGCGGCGACCAGCGCCCATGGGTTGAAGCGGCGATTCAGCGCATCTTCGATCAGCGTTACGTGCAACGGCGTGAGGATGGTGAACAGCAACACCTCCGGCACCGTCAACACCCGGAAGCTCAGGTACAGGCAGACGTAGGTCACGCCGAACTGCAAGGCGCCGATCAGCAGCATGCCGCGCATGAACGCCGGCTCCACCGAACGCCAGCGGGTCAGCGGGATGAACACCAGCCCGGCCAGCACCACACGCACCAGCACCGCAAAGTAACTGTCGACATGACCGGCCAGGTATTCACCGATCAGACTGAAAGAAAACGCCTGGATCAGCGTGACAAAAAGTAGATAGCCCATGCTCGCCTCTGTTTCGAATGGCGGCGACGATAGCGGGTTTTGTCGTGAAGCGGATAAATCGCAGGCAAAAAAACCTCGAAAAAACTGCCTGGTCAGTCCCCTCGCCTTTCGGGTGAGGGCTATCAAGAACCCCCAATAAGCTCAAGCTTGAGCAAAGACCAAGGCTTGCGGCACATCGATGTCCCAAAGCACCCCGGGATCCTCCACCACCACCTCCACCACCCGTCCCTGCTTGAACAAAGGCCTGGCACCGCGCTCACCCGACAACGCCTGCAACCGCGCCCCCAACGAACGGCCGAACCCGACTGGATGCCCAAACTCGCCATCCAGCACCGGCACGCTCACCGCATCATCGGCCATCGCCGCCACCACCTGCTCGATACTCGACGGCAAGATAAACGGCATATCCCCCAGCACGATCAGCCAGCCATCCACATCCGGACACGCCGCCACACCCGCTGCAATACTGTCGCCCATCCCGGTCGATGCAATTGACAGCACCTCGCAACCATAAGCCTGCGCCATGCGCATCGCCTGCGGCCGCGCTTCAGTCGTCACAAGGATTCGTTTGTCGAGACTGGCCGGCAGATTGACCAAGACCTGCTCGATCACCGAACGCACGGCGCCATCACGACCGGCGCAATCAGCCAGTAACTTATCCTTGTCGGCGCCCGCCACTTCGCGAAAGCGACGGCCCTCGCCCGCTGCCAGCACAATCACAGCAATGGATCGACTCATGCGCCCTCCACTGCCCTTTTCTGTTTCAGCTCGACGCCGTTTTTGATCGCGACGATTTCTGCCAGCAAGGACAAAGCAATTTCCGCCGGCGAATGACTGCCGATGTGCAGCCCGATCGGACCGTGCAATCGACTGATGGCCTGTGCCGACAAGCCTAGCTGGGCCAGATTTTCCCGACGCTTCTGGCTGTTGACCCGTGACCCCAGCGCGCCGACGTAAAAAGCTCGCGAGTCGAGCGCGGTGAGCAGCGCCATATCATCCAGGCGCGGGTCGTGAGTCAGCGCGACAATCGCCGTGCGTTCGTCGGTCTGAATGCTCAACACTGCATCATCCGGCATGCCGGGGACGAAACGACCGTGATGCTCTTCCCAGCCATAGACGAACTCGGTGCGCGGATCGCAGATCAACACCTCGAAATCCAGCAACCGCGCCATGTCCGCGACGTAACGTGACAATTGCCCGGCACCGATCAACAGCAGACGCCAACGCGGGCCATAGATGGCACGCAGGGTTTTGCCGTCGAAGAGCAGCGAATCGGACTGGCTGGCTGGCGACAACACCACTTCACCGGTGTCGATATTCAGCTCGCGCGCCACAATCTCGTGGGCTTCGCAACGTGCGAGCAATTCGGCCACCCACGCCGGATCGCCGACGCGCTCTTCAGTCAGACGCAACGTGCCACCGCAAGGCAAGCCGAAGCGCGCCGCTTCTTCACGGGTAACGCCGTAAGTGATCAATTGCACGGGCGGCCCGTCGGTAGCGATGCGTCCGTCGTGCAGACGGGCGATCAAGTCATCCTCGACACACCCACCCGACACCGAGCCGATCACCACGCCATCTTCGCGCAACGCCAACATCGCGCCAGGAGCCCGGGGCGCGGTGCCCCAGGTCTGCACCACGCTGAACAGCACGACCCGCTGCCCGGCGCGGCGCCATTCGAGCACGCTGCGCAGGACGTTCAGGTCGACGCTGTCCATCACGCTTTCGCCTTCTGCCAGCCCTGCAACTGATAACGCACCGGCAGGTTCCGGATGCGTTGGCCGGTCGCCGCAAAAATCGCGTTGCACAACGCCGGCGCGATAGGCGGCACACCTGGCTCACCGACGCCGCCCAATGGCACATCACCCGGCGGCGTCACCAGATGCACCGCGACGTCCTTGGGCGCCAGCGACATGCGCGCCACTTCATACATGTGGAAGTTGTCTTGTTGAACCTTACCGTCCTTGAAGCTGATTTCACCCAGCACCGCGTTCCCCAGGCCCATGACACACGCGCCCTCGAACTGCGACCGGATGCGTTCAGGGTTGATCTGCGGCCCGCAATCCACAGCGATGTCAGCCTTGTGCACGATCAGCGTGCCGTCATCCTTGACCTCGACCTCAATCACCGCTGCCACGTAAGTCACGAAGCTGTAATGCACCGCCAATCCCAGACCACGGCCCTTGGGCAGTTTGCGCCCCCAACCGGCCGCCTTGGCAGCGGTTTCCAGCACGGTGCGCATACGCCCGGTGTCGATCGGATAACGCTCAGGGGATTCGCCGTAGTTCCACTCTTCACTCAACGTGCGCGGGTCGATCTGCCGATCCGGGCCAAGCAGCTTGATCTGGTACTTGAGCGGATCCTCACCGGCCTTGTGCGCCAGTTCGTCGACAAAGCTCTGGATCGCGAAACCATGGGGAATGTTCGACACCGAGCGATACCAGCCAACCCGCGTATGCACCGTGGCTTCGGGGTTTTCCAGACGCACATTGGGAATCGCATACGCCATGTTGGTGAAGCCCATACCCAACTCGAACGCCGCTTCATGATTCATGCCCGGCGCGAACAGCGCGGTAATGCTTGGCGCCACGGTGCGGTGCAACCAGCCGGACGGCATGCCGTCCTTGTCGACGCCAGCCTTCAGGTATTCAGCGGACACGGTGTGGAAGTACGAATTGTGAACGTCATCTTCGCGCGTCCACTGTACCCGCACGGCTTTGCCGGGGAATTGCTTGGCGAGGATTGCCGCTTCGATGACAAAGTCGGGTTTCGACTTGCGACCGAAGCCGCCGCCGAGCAAGGTGACATTAACGGTCACGTTGTCGAAAGGCAGCCCTAAACGCTCGCTGATTCGCTCACGGGTAACCTGCGGTGCCTGACTCGGCGCCCAGGCTTCGCAGTGGCCGTCCTGGTAGCGGGCAATCGCGACCATTGGCTCCATCGGCGCTTGCGCCAGATGTGGCAAATAATAAGAGGCTTGAAGGGTGCTCGCGGCGCCGCTCATGGCTTTGTCGATATCGCCAGTGTTGCGCACCACTTTGCCGGGTTTCAGCGACGCGGCTTCCAGTTCCTTGCGGTAGGCAACCGAGTCGTAACTGGCGTTCGGGCCGTCATCCCACTCGATCTTCAGCGCCTCGCGCCCCTTGATCGCAGCCCACGTGTTACTGGCGACCACCGCGACTCCGCCCAACGGCTGGAACTCCGAGGGCAACGGACGACTTTCGATCTGCATCACTTTAAGCACGCCGGGGACCTTCAGCGCGGCGCTGTCATCCAGCGATTTGACCTTGCCGCCATACACCGCTGGCCGGGCAATGGTGGCGTACAACATGCCATCGAAATGCACATCGGCGCCGTACACCGCGCGCCCCTTGACGATGTCATCACCGTCGATGGCTTTGGAGCCCTCCTTCCCGATGTAGCGAAATTCGGACGGCTGCTTGAGGCGCAGACTGTCACGCGCCGGCACCGCCAACGCACTGGCCGCAGCGGCAAGTTCGCCATAGCCCAGCTCACGGCCGGACGGTTTATGCAGCACTTTGTGCAACTGTGCATGACACTCGCCAACCGGCACTTTCCACTGCTCGGCCGCCGCTTGTTCCAGCATCGTCCGGGCTGCCGCGCCGCAGCGGCGCATCGGTTCATACCAGTGGCGCATGCTGCGCGAACCGTCAGTGTCCTGGTTACCGAAACGCACTTCATCGCCCGGTGCCTGCTGGACTTTGACGTGAGCCCAATCGGCCTCCAACTCGTCGGCCACCACCATGGTCAGACTGGTACGCACGCCCTGGCCCATCTCGGAACGGTTGCAGACCACGGTCACGGTGCCATCCGCGGCGATGCTGACGTAAACCTTCGGATCGTCGATCCAGCCGTTGGGCATGCCGTCGGCGCCGAACTTCTTCGGTTTGTCCTCAGCCAACGCATCCTGCCAACCCCAACTCGCTGCCAACACCAGTGCACCGGTGGCGGTGGCGCCTTTGAGAAAACCGCGACGGCTGAGATTGCTCAGGGCGAAATCATGGGGTAGACGACTCATGCCTTGGCCTCCTTCAAATGAGTGGAAGCCTGACGGATCGCGGTTTTGATTCGGTTGTAGGTGCCACAGCGGCAGATATTGCCAACCATCGCTTCTTCGATCTGTTGGTCGCTCGGGTTCGGGTTGGTTTTCAGCAATGCAGTGGCCGACATGATCTGCCCGCCCTGACAGAAACCACACTGGGCCACGGCGCTGTCGAGCCAGGCTTGCTGGACGACTTGCCCGACCGGATCAGCGTGCAGGTTGTCGATGGTCGTAACGTTCTGCCCGACGACCGAGCCGATCGGCGTGATGCAACTGCGTGCCGGCAAGCCGTCGATATGAATCGTGCACGCGCCACACAAGCCCATGCCGCAGCCGAACTTGGTGCCGTTGTAACCGGCGACGTCGCGAATGGCCCACAGCAGCGGCATGTCTTCGGTGACGTCAAGGGAATGGTCTTGGCCATTGAGTTTCAGGGTAATCATGGGCACGCCCGCATATTCATGGAGGTTATGGGGTCGAGCAATCTGCTGCCGAAAAAGCAACGGAGGGTTCACGCAGATCGACTCAGGCTAATGAGGCTCTCTTGTGCCGACGGGAACGCCTGCACCGGGCCTTTGATGGAGCAAATGGCTGGTATCGTTAGCTCACTAAGTTAACCCAGCGTTAACAAAAAAGCCCTGCACTTTTTAATCGGTGCAGGGCTTGGGATGGTGTTCGGCAAGCGTAGCCTCAATAACGATTGGGCTCCATTTCAAGCTCGACATTGAAACGCTCGGCAATATCGTTCTGGATACGTTGCGCCAGATCGAGCAATTGCAGGCCTGTCGCCGTCCCGTAGTTGACCAGCACCAGCGCCTGCAATTTATGCACACCGGCATCGCCCTCACGAAAACCTTTCCAGCCTGCGCGCTCGATCAGCCAACCGGCCGCCAGCTTCATCTGCCCGTCTGGCTGCGCGTACGCCACCAGATCCGGGTGCTGCGCCTTGATCTGCGCCACCCGCGCCGCCGACACCAGCGGGTTCTTGAAGAAGCTACCGGCATTGCCGAGCACTGCCGGGTCCGGCAGTTTTTCGCTGCGTATGCTGCAAATGGCGCGGCTGACGTCGGTGGGCGTCGGCTGTTCGATGCCCTGTTCGGTCAAGCGCTGACGCACCGGGCCGTACTCCAGGTGCAGATGTGCCACGCGATCGAGTCTGAAGCGCACCCGCAGAATCAGCCAACGCCCCGGCTCCTGTTTGAACAGGCTGTCGCGGTAGGCGAAGTTGCATTCTTCCAGGGTGAAATCGCGCAGCTCGCCGCTCTGACGATCCAGCGCGGTGAGCCCGGCAAATACATCCTTGATCTCGACACCGTAGGCACCGATGTTCTGCATCGGCGCTGCACCAACGGTGCCGGGAATCAGGCTGAGGTTTTCCAGTCCGGAGAAACCCTGTGCCAAGGTGTGTTGCACAAACGCATGCCACGGTTCGCCCGCTTCGGCTTCAATCACCACACGGTTGCCGTCATCACTGATCACGCGGATACCGCGTGTGGCCATGCGCAGCACCAGCGCCGCAATGTCAGCGGTCAGCAGCAAGTTACTGCCGCCACCGATCACCAGCAACGGCACCTGGTGAGCAGCAGCATAGCTCAGCGCCTCACGCACCTCGGCGTCGCTGTGGGCTTCGGCATACAGTTGCGCCTGCACATCAACGCCAAAACTGTTGAACGGTTTCAGGGAAACCCCGGGTTGCACCTGCAAACTCATAACCGGCCCTTCACTTCGATCAACAGTTGGTCACACGCCGTCTCGATCAGATCCAGCACCTGCTCGAAGCCCTGATCGCCGTCGTAGTACGGATCTGGCACGTCATCGACCACACCGGCATAACGACGCAGGAACAGATCCAGTTCGGCCTTGCCGGTGGACGGCTGCAAGGCCTTGAGGTTGCGCAGGTTGCTGTTGTCCATGGCCAGGATCAGGTCGTAACGGGCGAAATCGGCACGGCTGACCTGTTGCGCGCGTTGCGCCGACAGGTCATAGCCACGCACTTTGGCCGCGGCCTGGCTGCGCTTGTCCGGTGGGTTGCCGACGTGCCAGTCACCAGTACCGGCAGAAGCCACTTCAACCTGATCCGCCAACCCGGCCTCACGCAGTTTGCGGCGCAGCACGCCTTCGGCAGTGGGTGACCGGCAAATGTTGCCCAGGCACACAAACAGAACGCGCATCAGGCCTCCAGCAGGCGACGGACGCGCTCGAGGTCTTCGGCGGTGTCGACACCGGTCGGCGGCGCGATCAGAGCGTCAGCCACATGAATACGCACGCCATGCCACAAGGCACGCAGTTGCTCGAGGGATTCGGTGTTCTCCAGCCAGCACGGGCCCCAACTCACGAAGTCCTGCAAGAAACCGGCACGGTAGGCATAAATGCCGATGTGGCGACGGTAGGGCACGCCTTCGGGCAGTTGCTCGCGGCTCTTGGCGAAGGCATCGCGGGCCCACGGCAAGGTGGCACGGCTGAACGTCAGCGCCAGGCCGTTGAGGTCGCTGACGACCTTGACTACGTTCGGGTTGAACAGGGTTTCCACGTCTTCGATCGGCTCGGCCAACGTGGCCATGCGCGCCTCGGTGTGGGCGGCGAGATTGGCGGCGACCTGATCAATCACACTCGCAGGGATCAGCGGCTCATCGCCTTGCACGTTGACCACGATCGCGTCGGGTTCAAGCCCCAGTTTCGCCGCGACCTCAGCCAGACGATCGGTGCCGGAGTTGTGATCTTCACGGGTCAAAACCACTTCGGCGCCAAACCCCTTGCACGCCTCAACGATGCGCGCATCGTCCGTTGCGACCACCACGCGGGTGGCGCTGCTTTTGCTCGCCTGCTCCCAGACGTGCTGGATCATCGGTTTGCCGGCAATCAACAGCAACGGTTTGCCCGGCAACCGAGTGGAGGCGTATCGCGACGGGATGACAACGGTGAAGGCTGTGGTCATTTATCCAGACGCTCGTCGGTGGTCAAGGTGCGGGCTTCGGTTTCGAGCATCACCGGGATGCCATCACGGATGGGATAGGCAAGACCTGCACCCTTGCTGATCAGTTCGGTTTTGTCGGCGCTGAGCTTGAGCGGGCCTTTGCAGATAGGGCACGCGAGGATGTCGAGCAATTTGGTGTCCATGAACATTCCCTGAATAAAAGAGTTAAGGCAAAAGACGATCCGGCAACAGGCGCATCAGTTGTGTGTCGAACCAGGCCACAAAAGCCGGCGACGGCACCGCATCGACCGCCAGGTACCACCAGTCGGCAGCAGCGAAGGCACGGCACTTCACCGCGTCCTTTTCGGTCATCACCAATGGCAATGACGGTGTGAAATTCAAGGCCTGCACGCTGTATTCGGCGTGGTCGGCAAACGCATGGGGGACTGCTCGCCAGTCTAGCGCTTCGAGGGTATTGAAGAAACGTTGCGGATTGCCGATCCCGGCGACCGCGTGCACAGCCTGACCGGCCGGAAAATGATCGAGCGGCATACGTTTGCCGCTGCGCAGATTGACCAGTGCGGTGGGTTGCAGACGGAAGGCGAAACCGTCGTCGCGATCATCGAGCGCACCGTTGAACAGCACACCATCGACGCTTTGCAGACGTTCAATCGGCTCGCGCAATGGCCCGGCAGGCAGGCAGCGCTTATTGCCCAGGCCTCGGGCGGCATCGATCAGCACCAACTCCAGATCCCTGGCCAAACGGTAATGCTGCATGCCGTCGTCGGACAGAATCAGATCCAGCGGTTCGCTTTCGAGCAAGGCTTTGACGGCGGCGCTGCGATCGGGGTCGATCATCAGCGGCACGCCGGTGCGCTGAACGATCAGCAGCGGTTCATCGCCCGCGATATCGGCGCTTTGATCAGCCTCGACTCGCCATGGCAGTTGCGCAGGCTTGGCGCCGTAGCCACGGCTGACCACGCCCACACGCAAACCGCTGCGCCGGCAGTGCTCGATCAGCCAGAGAATCATCGGTGTCTTGCCCGTGCCCCCGACGGTGATGTTGCCAACCACGATCAGCGGCACTGGTGGCTGGTAGATTTCACCTTCGCCATCAAGAAAACGCTGGCGTTTGTTGACCACCACGCGGCGGTACAACATTTCCAGCGGCCGCAGCAGCGTCAGGGCCGGGTGCCCCTGATACCACGCGGCGAGCAAGCGATCAGACAGGCTCATCAGGATTTGGGCGCCGCCTCGACCGTGGTCATGCGCAGATGGCTGAAACCGAGCTTGCCGGCCGCGTCCATGGCAGTGATCACCGATTGGTGTTGAGTTTTGCCATCGGCACTGATCGACAACGGCAGGCTGGTGTCGCCGTTGGATTCTTTCTGCATGGCTTCCATCAGGGTGGCCAGATCGTTTTTCGGCAGAATCTTGTTGTTCACCGAAAACACGCCCTCGGCGCTGATGGCGACGTCGATCTGTTTGACCTGCTGATCTTCGGCGGGCGAGCCGCTGACCGCTTCCGGCAAATCGACGCGCAACTGGGTTTCACGGGTAAAGGTGGTGGTCACGACGAAAAACAGCAGCAGGATAAACACCACGTCAATCAGCGACGCGAGGTTGATGTCCACGGTTTCCCGGGGTTTGCGACGGAATTTCACGCTTTGCCCTCAGCCAGATCGACGTCACGGTCGCCCTGCACCACTTCAACCAGTTTGATCGCCTCCTGCTCCATGCCCACCACCAGTTCATCGATGCGGCGCTGCAGGAAACGGTGGAAGAAAACCGCCGGAATACCGACCATCAGGCCCGCTGCGGTGGTGATCAGCGCTTTGGAAATACCGCCAGCCAACACCGAGGCGTTGGTGCCCATGCCGGAACCGGTGAACGCGCTGAAAATATCGATCATGCCCAGTACGGTGCCGAGCAGGCCCAACAAGGGCGCCATGGCGGCGATGGTGCCCAGTGCATTTATGTAGCGTTCAAGCTCGTGAATGACCCGGGCAGCGGCCTCTTCGATGCACTCTTTCATGATCTCGCGACCATGTTTGGAGTTGGCAAGGCCTGCGGCGAGGATTTCCCCCAGCGGCGAATTGGCGCGCAATTCCTTGAGTTTTTCTTTATTGAGCTGCTTGTCCTTGATCCAGACCCAGACCTGACCCAGCAGATGCTCGGGAGTGACGCGACTGGCGCGCAGGGTCCACAGGCGCTCGGCGACAATCGCCATGGCCGCGATGGAACTCAGAATGATCGGCAACATCATCCAGCCGCCGGATTTGACCAATTCCCACACAGTGACAGCCCCCTCGAAAAAGTGCGCCACTTTACCATACCGGTTCATGATTAAGACCCGCCGCCCCGACGACCGTGACGTCGCCTTCGTCCACGCCCCGATCAATGGGTCAATGACGGTGGATCACGCCAGAAACGCCGCTGTTGGCGCATTGTCCAGGGAGGCCTGAAGCGGCCCAATTGCAGATGAATGGCGCCCTGTTCAGCACTGTCATAAATGCGCAGCCCCTGTTTGCGATAGCGTGCCAGCACCGTCGGGTGGGGGTGGCCAAACGAATTCCCGTGACCTCGGGAAATCAGCACGGCGCCGGGCTTCAACACTTTCAGCAAGGCCATCGATGAAGAACTGCGGCTGCCGTGGTGCGGCGCTTGCAACCATTGCGTCGGGACTGCCAGCGGGCTGTCGAGCAGGACACGTTCGGCATGGGTGTCGATATCGCCGGTTAACAGCAGGCGCTCGCCGTTGGCCTCGACCTGTAATACGCAGGAGCGCTGGTTGCTGTCGCGGGCATCCGCCCATTGCCACAGGTGAAAACCGACGCCATCCCACTGCCATCGGCGGCCACTTTCACAAGCTTCGGCGTTCAGTTCGGCTGGCAGCCCGGGCGGATCGCCGCTGATGACTCGATCCACCTTCAAGTGGCGCGCCACTGCCAGAGCACCACCGGCATGATCGGCATCGGCGTGGCTGAGCAGCATCAAGTCGAGCTTCTCGACCCTCCATTTGCGCAAGGCGGGCAGCACAACGCGTTCGCCGAGGTCCAAATCACCGAAACGCGGCCCGGCGTCGTAGAGCAAGGTGTGATGCCGGGTGCGGACCAGAATCGCCAGCCCCTGGCCGACGTCGAGCTGCCAGATGTCGGCCAAGCCTTCGTCCAATCGCTCGCGTGGCGGCACGACCAGAACCAGCAGTAACGGCCAGCCCAGAGGACGCATCGGTACACCGCGCGGCAGCAGTAACAGCAAGGCGCCTAGACTGCCCATGGCTAACGCCCACGCGGGAATCGACGGTGCAATCCACGCAGGCCATTGCCCGGCAATCAACGCCAAGGCTCGAAACAACCCGTCGATCAAACCGCCGGCCGCCCATAACAGGCCTTCGCCGACATACGGCACGGGTAACAATAAAGTGCCGAGCAATGCCGGCGGCAACACCACCAGACTGATCCAAGGCACCGCCAGCAAATTCGCCAACGGCCCACTCAGGCTGATCGGCAAGCTCAGCACCATCAGCACTGGACACAAACCGATTGCAATCAGCCACTGCGCCCGCGTCCAGGTTTGCCACCAACGCCAGCCTCCGAGACGACCGCCAAAGGTAAGGATCAGCACCGCCACCGCCGCGAACGACAACCAGAAACCGGGGCCCAAACCGGCCAGCGGATCAAGCAACAGCACGGCGTTGAACGCCAGCAACAGCGGCCACCACGCGCCGAGATGGCGAAAGCGCAGGCGCCACAACAGCACCAGCCCGACCATTACGCAGGCCCGGCGCACCGGCACGTCGAACCCGGCGAGCAGCCCGTAACCAAGCGCCGCGGCGAACGCCAGCGCACAGGCCCATGGCAGCCACGGCCAACGCAGCGGCCACAGCCCATAACGGGCCAACCCGGCAACCACCAGGTACATCACCGCCGCCAGCATTGCGATGTGCTGGCCGGAAATCACCAGTAAATGGACGGTGCCGGTGTCCTGCAGAATCTGCCAATCGTCGCGGCTGAGCCCAGAGCCATCGCCCAGCACCAGCGCGGCCAATGCGCCGGCCCGACCCTGAGCGTCCACCGCGAGCAAGCGCTGACGAATGCTGTCGCGCCACGCCCACCGCGCCTCGGCCAAACGCCGGCCATCCTTGATCGTACCGGTCGCACCGATGCGTTGCGCCAGCAGCCAGGCTTCGTAATCGAAGGCATCCGGATTGAGCAAACCGGCCGGGCGTTTGAGCTTGACCGCCAGGCGCCAGCGCTCGCCACTGTTGACTGGTGGCCCGGCGTACCAGGCCAGACGCATCAGTGACGGCAGTTTCTCGTGACGCGAGCGCGCATCAGCCAATTCGAAACGCACCACACCGTCGCCATTGTGCGGCAGACCAACCACCCGCCCCTCAAGCCAGCGGGTTTCGCCGTCCAGACGGGTTGAAAGTCGCTCATCCAGCGCCCATTGCGCGCCGACGCAGGCCCAAGTGAAACCAAACAATAAGAATGCCAATGGATAGCTGCGAAACGGCAGCAACATCAAACCCACCACCGCCAGCACCACGGCCAACCCGACCGGCGGCAAAGCCGGCAAAACTATCGGGGCCAGCAGACCGACTGCCAACGCCATCATCCCTGTGCGCATAAGCCCGTCCTTGAGAGTCGCGCACTTAGGCATAGCGGGTCTTGGGCACGACCGTCGTCAACAATTGTCACAAAGTCTGAATGGGCGGTTCGTAGAATCCAGACATACTTGCCGCCTTAATCGACCGAGAAGCCTTATGCCCCGGCGCTTATTCAAACGCTACATGCCCGACCCAACGAGGATCAGGGAACACAAATCCTTACGATTTCTCGGCAAGTTGCTGCATGACCCGAACCTCTGGCACCTCAATCGCCACTCGGTCGCTCGAGCAATGGCAGTGGGTCTGTTTACCGCATTCCTACCGATCCCGTTGCAGATGCTGGTGGCCGCAGCGCTGGCAATCAAGGTGCGCGGCAACCTGCCAATTGCTGTGAGCCTGGTCTGGCTGACCAATCCGATCACCATGCCAGCGGTGTTTTTTTGCACTTATAAGGTGGGTGCGTGGCTGATGGACGTGCCGATACGGCATTTGCCCGATCAACTGACCTGGGAATGGATAAGCGGTGAGCTGTCGACATTATGGCAACCGTTTTTGCTCGGTTCGGTGCTGTCCGGATTGGTGCTGGGCGCCCTCGCCTACTTCGTGGTCATGATGTATTGGCGCTGGTGGGTCGCACGGCAATGGGCGCGGCGCAAGAAAAACCGAACGCCTTGAATGCAAAACGGCCTGCGCAATGGAGGCCGTTTTTTGTGGTGCCCGGACTAGCCAAGCATGCGACTGGGCATAGCGTCAGGTCCGCATCCCGCGCCCGCTCACCAGTAAACGCGCGCAACCGAAATACAACACCACCGTCGCCACCAGCATGAAGGTGATCGCAATACCGATGCGGATATCCGAAACACCGAGGATGCCGTAGCGGAAGGCGTTGACCATGTGCAGCACCGGATTGGCCAGCGACACCGTCTGCCAGAACGGCGGCAGCAAAGTGATCGAGTAGAACACGCCGCCCAGATACGTCAGCGGTGTCAGCACGAAGGTCGGGATGATCGAAATATCATCGAAATTGCGCGCAAACACGGCGTTGATAAAGCCCAGTAACGAGAAAATCGTCGCCGTCAGCACCACCACCAGAAGGGTCACGCCCAGGTGATGCACCTGCAAGTGGGTAAAGAACAGCGACAGGAGGGTGACGATCACACCCACCATCAACCCGCGCAGCACGCCACCACAGGTATAGCCGATCAGGATTGTGTGCGGCGAGACCGGCGAGACCATCAACTCTTCGATGGAACGCTGGAACTTGCTACCGAAGAAGCTCGACACCACGTTGCCGTAGGAGTTGGTGATCACCGACATCATGATCAGCCCCGGCACGATGTACTCCATATAAGTGAAGCCACCCATGTCGCCGATCTGCCGACCGATCAGGTTACCGAAGATCACGAAGTACAGAACCATGGTGATCGCCGGCGGCAGCAGGGTTTGCGGCCAGATCCGGGTGAAGCGTTTGACCTCGCGGTAAACAATGGTTTGGAGCGCGACGAGGTTGGGACGGAATTCGGAACTCATACCGCCACCTTCGACAGATTTTTCTCCACCAGGGACACGAACAGCTCCTCAAGGCGATTGGTTTTGTTGCGCAGGCTCAACACTTCGATGTTCTGCAGAGCCAGTTGGCCGAACAACGCGGTGATGCCCATGGATTTGTCGACCTGCACCTCCAGCGTGTGTGCATCCACCAAACGGGACGGATAGCCGACCAGTTGCGGCGCGACGCTCAAATTGCCCTTGAGGTCGAGCAGGAAGGTTTCCACATGCAGTTGGCCGAGCAACTGACGCATGCTGGTGTTCTCGACAATCGTGCCGTGGTCGATGATGCCGATGTTGCGGCACAACTGCTCAGCCTCTTCCAGATAATGCGTGGTGAGGATGATGGTGATGCCTTTCTGGTTAAGTTCGGTGAGGAACGTCCACATCGAACGACGCAGTTCAATGTCGACGCCGGCCGTCGGTTCGTCGAGGATCAACAGGCGCGGCTCATGCACCAGCGCCCGAGCAATCATCAAGCGGCGCTTCATGCCGCCCGACAGCGAACGCGAAGGCACATCGCGCTTGTCCCACAGGCCGAGCTGGGTCAGGTACTGCTCGGCACGTTCCTTGGCGATTTTCGCCGCAATGCCGTAGTAACCGGCCTGGGTCACGACGATGTCGAACGTCTTTTCGAACTGGTTGAAGTTGAATTCCTGGGGCACTACGCCGATCGAGCGCTTAAGCGCGGCCGGGCTCTTGTCCAGGTCATTGCCAAAGATATTCACCGTGCCGCTGGTCTTGTTCACCAGGGTGGAAAGAATGCCGATGGTCGTGGATTTGCCGGCGCCGTTGGGGCCGAGCAAGGCGAAAAAATCACCTTCGGCGACGTCCAGATCGATACCACTCAAGGCCTGGAACCCGTTGCCGTAGGTTTTGGTTAGCTGCCGGATGGACAGAGCGGAACTCATATCTGATTTACGCACCATGGTGAAGGGAGGAAAGAGAGAAATAAGGGCAAGCGGCGAGGGATACAACCGCAGCGCAAGAGCGCAATGGTGCTTGCCCCCGCCGCACAAGTACAGTCAAGTGTGTCGATAGTAATTATCAAGTCAACGCGGTCATGACGGCTTTTTTGTAGGCCGCACGATGTTTGAGCCGCTCGTACCAGGCTTGCAGATGCGGTTGCGGAGCCCGCTCGATGGGCATCTCGAACCAGGCATAAATGAAACTGCCGAGCGGAATATCGCCCATGCCGATTTCTGTTCCGCCGAGGTAAGGCTGGCAGGCCAAAGCAGCGTCGGCCATGCTCAAAAGCTCGTTACATTGCGTGATCGCCGCGTCGATAGCCGCCCAATCCTGCTGGTCGGCCGGTGTCCGCAAAACGCCCCAGAACACGGTGCGGAAGGGACCGGCAAAACTCGAAGTGGTCCAGTCCATCCACTTGTCAGCGATAGCCCGGGCTTGTGGGTCTGCCGGGTACCAGGCACTGTCAGGCGCATGTTTGGCCAGCAGATAGCGGACGATGGCGTTGGACTCCCACAGCACAAAACCGTCGTCTTCGATCACCGGCACCCGGCCATTCGGATTCATCGCCCGGTACTGCGGCGTGTCGACCACACCGAACGCGCCACCCGCATCGATCGCCTCGTAAGCCAGGCCGAGTTCTTCGGCGGCCCACAATGGCTTCCTGACATTCGATGAGTTTTTCCGTCCCCAGATCTTCAGCATGACCGCCTCTTTGCAAATGCGTGGGCAGGCAGCATACGCCGGATCAGAGGCGGCTGACATTACTCTGCATGTCGCCCAATAGTGGCGGCTGTTGATCGCCGAACAGGTGCGGATAACATTTTTCCAGATGCTCAAAGAAGAAGGTTTGCGGCACATCGGCGAACTGGCCGTGATCGACCAGGTACTCCATCAACTGCGCACCGTCCCGGTTGTACGGGTGGAAAACACTGTCGTTGATACCGTCAAAATCCAGTGGCGCGACGTTGAACAGTTCGCAGAGTTTCTGGTTAAACGCAGGCGTAGCCTTGACCCAGCGATCACCAAGAAACAGCTCGGTGTAACCGTGCATGGCGAACACATCGCTCTTGAGCAGTTCAAGCAAACGCGGGGTCGACAGATGATTGCGCACATCCGCCAGACCGATGCGTGCCGCAATCGCGCAATGTCGCGCGCAAGCGGCCAGCAGCGTGGCTTTCGGCACGCAATAGCTCTCTCCCGTTGCCAAAGCGTAACTGCCGCGCAACGTCTGCGGATCCCGACTGAAGGTGTAAGGGTTGTAGCGCACCGCCTCGCGCACGGCGTAGTAGAGATTGATCGCCTGCTTGAGCGGATCACCGCTGGCGCCACGGTGCTGTTCGGCGAACTCCACCACCGCCGGGTGGTCACTATCGATGAAGCGGCCGGGACTCAGATACTCGTGCATGACGGCAATCTCCTGGGTGAGCCCCGAGTCTAGCGACCGCTCAAGCACAGAGATAACGACGTTTCGGCCAAACATGCACGCAAAGTTGCGCAATGAACGAACGATTTCCCACGCGTGTTGCCCACCGAACCTACGAAAACCGTCATAGGTTTCCCACGATTTCAATCACCACGGTCTGACCACCCGGTTTTACAGATGCCGTCTAAGCTCTGAAGGGTCGATTTGCCTTGGTTCACGGAGGACTGAATATGCTGTTGTTGTGGATACTGGTTTTGGTCGTTGGCGTGGCGTATCTCGCCCACCGGCGAATTTCCCCGCTGCCCGCATTGGGCATCGTTGCCGTCTACCTGCTGGCGATGGGGATTTTCAGCCACGCACCGGGCTGGCTGTTGCTGGTGCTCTGGATCGTACTGGCGATGGTGGCCGCGCCATTGGTGCTGCCTGACCTGCGCCGCCAATATTTCAGTGCGCCGCTGTTCAACTGGTTCCAGAAAACCCTGCCGCCGATGTCGCAGACCGAACGCGACGCGATCGATGCCGGCACCGTCTGGTGGGATGGCGAGCTGTTCAGCGGTCGTCCGGACTGGGAAAAACTGCTGTCCTATCCCAAGGCGCAACTGAGCGAAGAAGAACAGGCCTTTATCGATGGTCCGACCGAAGAGCTCTGCGCGATGGTCACTGACTGGCAAATCGGCCAGTCGATGGATCTGCCGCCCGAAGCCTGGGCGCATATCAAGGAACACGGCTTTTTCGCCCTGATCATTCCCAAGGAATTCGGCGGCAAGGGCTTTTCCGCCTATGCCCACTCGCAAGTAGCGATGAAACTTGCGACCCGCAGCGGCGATCTCGCCTCCACCGTGATGGTGCCCAACTCCCTCGGCCCGGCAGAACTGCTGCTGCATTACGGCACCGACGAACAACGCAATCACTACCTGCCACGGCTGGCCCGTGGCGACGACATCCCGTGCTTCGCCCTCACCGGCCCGCTCGCCGGTTCCGACGCAGGCGCGATGCCGGACACCGGGATCATCTGCAAAGGCCAATGGGAGGGTCAGGAAGTCCTCGGCCTGCGCCTTAACTGGGAAAAGCGCTACATCACACTGGGTCCGGTCGCCACGTTGCTCGGCCTCGCGTTCAAAGCGTATGACCCGGATCACCTGCTGGGGAACAAGGAAGACCTGGGCATCAGCCTTGCGCTGATTCCAACCGATACCGCAGGCGTGGAGATTGGTCGCCGTCACCTGCCACTGGGCGCTGCGTTCATGAACGGCCCGAACTCGGGCAAAGACGTGTTCATCCCGCTGGACTTCCTGATCGGCGGCCAGGAGATGCTCGGCAAAGGCTGGATGATGCTGATGAACTGCCTGTCGGTCGGCCGTTCGATCTCGCTGCCGGCAGTCGGTACCGGTGCAGCCAAGTTCACCAGCCTGGTGACCGGGCAATACGCGCAGATTCGTGAACAGTTCAATGTGCCCCTGTCGGCCTTCGAAGGCATACAGGAAGCCATGGCGCGCATCGGCGGTAACGCGTGGATGATGGACGCTGCGCGAATGCTGACCGCCAACGCGGTCGATCTGGGCGAAAAACCGTCAGTCCTGTCGGCGATCCTCAAGTACCACCTGACCGAACGCGGCCGTGAATGCATCAGCCACGCCATGGACGTACACGGCGGCAAGGCGATCATCATGGGCCCGAACAACTACCTCGGACGTAGCTGGAACGGCGCGCCGATCTTCATCACCGTGGAAGGCGCGAACATTCTCTCGCGTAACCTGATGATCTTCGGTCAGGGTGCGATTCGTTGCCATCCGTTCGTGCTCAAGGAAATGGCCCTCGCCGGCCGCGAGGACAAGGATCAGGCACTGAAAGAATTCGACGGCCTGCTGCTCAAGCATATCGGTTTCGCCGTGAGCAATGCCGCCAGCACCCTGGTGTTGAACCTGGGTTTGGGCCACTTCGAACCTGCGCCGGGCGACAAGATCAGTCAGGGTTACTTCCGCGCGCTCAATCGTCAGGCGGCAGCCTTTGCCATGCTCGCCGACTTCAGCATGATGCTGCTGGGGGGCGAACTGAAACGCCGCGAGCGTCTCTCGGCACGTCTTGGCGATGTGCTGAGCAACCTGTATCTGGGGTCCGCTGCGCTCAAGCGTTTTCACGATCTGGATTCGCCAGGGTATATGGAACCGCTGTTGCGCTGGGCCATGGAAGAAAGCCTTTTCCAGTCGGAGCGTGCTCTCGATGAGCTGCTGAGCAATTTCCCGAACAAGATATTTGGCTGCATTTTGCGGGTCATCGTGTTTCCGTTCGGCCGGCGCCACAAAGGCCCATCGGACAAACTCGGTGCCGAAGTGGCGAGCATTATTGGTCGAACCAAAGGCGATCCGGCGCTGGAAGAGTTGCTTGCCGGCTGCTATCGCCCGCAATCGGCAGAGGATGCCGTCGGCGCACTGCAACACGCCAGCGACCTGCTGAGTGCTGTGCAACCGCTGCAGAAAAAACTGCACACTTCGTTGAAAAGCGGTCAGGTCAAACCGGTCGCCGGCGAAAACGCGATCGATGCAGCGCTTGAGGCTGGGGTTCTCCAGGCAGCGCAAGCGCAGAGCCTGCACGAAGCCGAAGCGGCACGGCGCAAGGTGATCGATGTCGATGATTTCGACAAAGAGCAGTTGGTGCTGGCCGACGGCAAAGTCCGCTAATCCTTCAACGTGTAGCCGTTTATTTGTGAAAAACGGGCGCAGGGGCTTTATACTCCCGCGCCCGTTTTGCTCTTGAGGACTTATCTCGTGTCCAACGTCGTCGCCGACCATCTTGTTTTGCTCGACCACCTGCGCAGTATTCTGGTCGCCGTAGGTGAGGCCGATCAGGTTCCCGAAGAAAGCCACGCCCTGTTCCTGGAGCGCTTCGACGAATTGCTGGCGTCACTGCCGATCGATCCGATCGAAAGCCAATACCTGGGCCAGGACATCCTGACTCAAGTGATTACTCGCTATCCGCAAATTGCCCACCTGATCCCACGGGATCTGCTGTGGTTCTTCGGTGGCGACTGCCTGCACTACCTGGCCGATGAAGAAATCGACCTGTATCAGGCCCTGGAAGAACGCCGCTACGAAGCCGAACAAAACGACGAACCGTTCGACTGGAATCAGGAAAAGCAACTGATGGCAATGTCCGCTCAGGACAGCAAGCACTGATTTTCTTTCGGTAATGAAAAGGCCCGCCTGGTTGTCCAGGCGGGCCTTTTTTTTGAGTTGCCGTTAGAGCAGCCCTTCACTCTCAGGCAATTCATAGACCATCGCAGCATTACTCGCACCGCCCGATTTACCGGGCTTGCTCAAGGTCGGCTCCTTCTCCAGGCACTCCACCAGGTAGTCGATGAACACCCGCAGCTTCGGCGGCAAATAACGCGTCGGCGAATGCAGCAGCCAGAGTCCGCCATGGTAAGAAGCCAGGAAGCTCCACTCTGGCAATACCTGCACAATCAACTTCTGCTCCAGGGCATACCGTGCGGTGAAGTACGGCAGGCTGCCAATTCCAATATGCTGCAACACCGCTCCCAGCCTCACGCCAGTGTGATTGGCGGCATATCGGCCACGCACGCCGACCGTCACGGCGTTGCTGCCTTTTTTGAATTTCCAGCGCGCATCGCTTGGGGTTTCCCCAAGATAAATACAGCTGTGATCGAGCAAGTCGTGAGGGTGCTTTGGCGTGCCGTTTTCAGCCAGGTATTGCGGAGTTGCGCAGAGCAAATGGTCAATCGTCAACAATTGACGCCCGACCAATCCGGCGGGTGGCCGATCGGTGATGCGAATCGCCAGATCGACATGATCGTCGATCAGATCGACCTGCCGGTCTTCCAGTAACAACTCCACATCGACCTTGGGATAACGGCGCAGAAATTCGGGCATATGCGGATGAATCACGAAACGCCCCACCGCTTTCGGTACGCTGACCCGCACCAGCCCTTCAGCCTCATGGGTGAACTGGCCGCTGATTTCCATCACGGACTTGGCAGCGCTGACCATTTCCTGACAGCGCTTGAACACCTCTTCGCCCCCATCACTCAGGCGCAGTTTGCGCGTGGTGCGCTGCAGCAACCGTGTGGCCAACGCTTTTTCCAGTCGGGAAATGCTGCGGCTTATCGCTGAAGGCGACGATCCGAGTTGGCGGGCGGCTTCAGAAAAGCTGCCGGTTTCCACGACCTTGACGAAAATCGCCATTTCACCGAGTAACGGCAGCGGTAGATTTATGCTCACAGCGCACAAGTCCTTTGATGTTTGAACGGATTATCACGTTATTGCACGATTCATATAATAAAAATAGAAACTTTAATAAGGGCATGGAATATGACGCTTCGCCTCTTTTTCCATAGTGATGACCTCAAGGCCAATGTAGAAGTCCTCGACTGCACGCCCCACGAGAACGAATTCGCGGTAGAACTGCGCGCTACCCTGTTTCATCCGCAAGGTGGCGGCCAACCCTGTGATACCGGCTGGATCGGCGCAAGCCAGGTGCTGCGCGTAGTGCAAGAAGCAGATCGAATCATCCATTTCGTTGATCGACCGGTCACGCTCGGCATGACCTGTATTCGCGTCGACGAAGATCGCCGCTGCTTCAATACTCGCCTGCATTCGGCCGGGCATTTGATCGGGCACTTCGTCCAGGCCATGGGGTGGACGCCTGTCAAAGCGCACCACTGGCCGAATGAAGGCCGCGTGCAATTCAAGCCAGGTGATGCCGCACAGGAAGTTGACGCACACACCGTTCAACTCGGTATCGATCAGTGGATCGAGCACGATCTGCCACGCCTGACCTCGCTGCGCGAAGGCGCGCGGGAAATCGGTTTTGGTGAACTGCCAGCCTATGGCTGCGGTGGCACCCATGTACGAAGCCTGAAGGATCTGGGCACAGTCACGATCGCGTCCCTTTCACAGAAGAAAGGCACATTGTCCGTCCACTACAGCGTGGATTGAGCATTTCCGGACATTGCTCCGCGCAATGTCCGGCGCCGGGGAACCGCATTCGCCGGTTCCGTTGACTATCGATAGATGGACCTAAAAAAATGATGCTAGACGTCGAGCGTCTCGATGAGACGTGCATAAAAAAACTGGCCAACGAAGAAGTCCTCGCCATTCGCGTCAAAGGCTTTTTGCCCGAACCGCTGGCAATCCAGATTGGCGACAAGATTCTCGCCCCAGGCTTTGAGGGCTACATCAACGCACCGAGTATCGGCCGTATCGGTATGGCGTTTTACGAGGCGGAAAACCAGCCGCTGCTGATCGAGGATTACTTCGAACGCGCCACCAGCAACATCGCCGAACTGCGTAATCGCTGCGCCCCCTACTCTTCACCGGTCGACACACTGCGCTGCATGCTCGACGAGTCGTGGCCGGCCGGTGCGCATCTGGAAAATCTATACGGTCGCAAAATGTATGTAGGCCTGTCGCGTGTCGTAAAACCCGGCGTGTGCTTCCTCGCCCACCACGACATTTTCGCCAAGGACGCACCGGAGAGCTTTCAAGCGCGCAGCCTGGAAGCACAGTTTGCCTGCAACGTGTACCTGAACATGCCGACCGAAGGTGGCGCGTTGCAGATGTGGGACGACGACATAACGCCCGAACTGTTCGACGAAATGCGAGGCGACAGTTACGGCATCGACCCGACCCTGCTTGGACCGCCCACACTTGAGGTTCGGCCCGAACCCGGCGATTTCATCATGTTCAATTCGCGCTGCATGCACTCGGTGACTCCGGGTGTAGCGGATCCGCGCTTGAGCCTGTCCTTCTTTGTCGGCTATCGCGGCAATGCTTCACCCCTGACCTTCTGGAGCTGAAATGTTATCGAATTACCTGGGCGAGTTTCTGGCGCTGGCCACCATCCATTTTCTGGCCGTGGTCGCTCCCGGCCCTGACTTTGCGGTCACTATTCGCCAGAGTGTGCGCTTTGGCCGCTTGGTCGGGATTTGCACGGCGCTGGGCATTGGGGCGGGGATTTCCGTGCACGTTCTGTACACGCTGCTCGGTGTCGGCGCACTCATGCACACCACGCCGTGGCTGCTGACCGCGGCCAAAGTGGTGGGGGGCGCCTACATTCTGTATCTCGGTGTCAGCCTGATCCGCAGCAAACCGAAAACCACCCTCGATGGCGAAAAAACAGCGGAGCAAACGTTGGTTGAGCAATCTCTGTTCAAGGCGTTCAGTACCGGTTTTCTGACCAATGCCACCAACCCCAAGGCGACGCTGTTTTTCCTCGCAATCTTCACCACGATCATCAGCGCCAGCACGCCCCTGCAAATCCAGGCGTTCTATGGTCTGTGGATGTGTTTTGTAAACGCGTTGTGGTTCGTCATCGTCGCGCTGTTCTTCTCCAGCAACAAAGTGCGTTTGCTGTTCATGCGCATGGGGCATTGGTTCGAACGCACCATGGGCGTCGTGCTGATTTTGTTTGCCGGCCGACTGATGCTGTCCTGGTAATCCGAACTGAAACGCAAAAGGCCCGCCGAATCTCTTCGGCGGGCCTCTTTTTTTGACTGACTCGATGACTTCAATCCGTAAAGTAAAAACACACGCATACAAAAACGCCGCTCAATAGAGCGGCGTTTTTGTGAAATTGGAGCGGGAAACGAGACTCGAACTCGCGACCCCGACCTTGGCAAGGTCGTGCTCTACCAACTGAGCTATTCCCGCAAATGGCGTCCCCTAGGGGACTCGAACCCCTGTTACCGCCGTGAAAGGGCGGTGTCCTAGGCCACTAGACGAAGGGGACACGCTACCCGGAACACATGGTGTGTGTTTCGGTGTCCAGACCCGCATCCGAAGACTTGGCTCTGGTTTCACTCAGCTCCGCCCGAAAGCAGTGCTGTTTAAAATTGGAGCGGGAAACGAGACTCGAACTCGCGACCCCGACCTTGGCAAGGTCGTGCTCTACCAACTGAGCTATTCCCGCATTGGCGTCCCCTAGGGGACTCGAACCCCTGTTACCGCCGTGAAAGGGCGGTGTCCTAGGCCACTAGACGAAGGGGACACACTACAACATTCACTCCCTGCTTCGTTTCGCTGTGTGCTTTACGCTGCAAGTGGCGCGCATTCTATGGATGGATTGAGAGGTCGTCAACCCCCTGATATAAATTTATTTAAATCAATGACTTCGACCTGCTTTACGAAGCCAATCGGGCTTTTCCGTCGCCCGGCGTTTGACGCCTATATTCCGGCGGTCGACAAGACGTTATAGTCCACCGCACAGTGATGGCAATCTGCACATCAAGGGCCAGCATTCATATAAGCAACAAACGGCCGATACAGATTGCACCTGCCGATCCAATTCGTCGAGCGGCGCTAGGCGCATAAATGCCCCAGCCACTACACTCGCATGTGAACCCTATAAAGAGGTCTTACCGGTGACACCACTCATGATCACCCTGCTAGTCATAGCCGGGATAGCAATTCTGATCGCCATTGGCTATATGAACCATGTGGTGGAAAACAGCAAACTGGAGAAGGCCCGCACCAAAGTCGAACTCAACGACCGCCTGCGTCGCTGCGGCGAACTGACCGAGACCTTTCCAGGTCAATTCATGACGCCTGCACTCAAGCTGCTGCTGACCCGCCTGGAACTCAATGTCTGCCAG
This sequence comes from Pseudomonas sp. RA_15y_Pfl2_54, assembly GCF_963971015.1. Lineage (NCBI taxonomy): Bacteria > Pseudomonadati > Pseudomonadota > Gammaproteobacteria > Pseudomonadales > Pseudomonadaceae > Pseudomonas > Pseudomonas sp. RA_15y_Pfl2_54. The sequence continues at coordinate 181,774 of NZ_CAXAPN010000002.1, read as the reverse complement.
CGTCTGTTGAATCTTGAGAAAACCAGTGCGACGACTAAAGCACGCATCACTGAACTGAGCGCACTGGTGGCCCAAGGCGAGTCGATCCCGATCAACAACCCGCCGGCACCGATTCTGACCGAAGCCAAAGCCAAAGACGTGCGTTTCCTGCTCGAAGCCCTCCACGGACAGATCACCCGTGCCGCCCATGACGGCTTCCTGCCGCCGAACGAAGCCAAGCACTGGGTTCGCGAAGTCCGCCACATTCTGGTGCTGCTGCACATTGAGTTTTTCAACAACCTTGGCCAACAAGCTTTGCAACAAAACCAACCTGGCCAGGCCCGCCTCGCCTTCGAGCGCGGCGTGCAATACCTGCGCAAACAACAGGATCCGCAGATCTATTCCGAACAGTTGCAATACCTGGAAAAACTCCTCGCCCGCGCCAATGCCCAAGTCATGGACAAGATTGCGCCAGTTGAAGGAGAAGAGAACCAACTGACCGCTGGCCTCAAAGATGCCGAAACCGATGCGGACTGGAAGAAGAAAGTGATCTACGACTGATCGCTGACGTTGAAAGTTAAGCCACCGAGAGGTGGCTTTTTTGTGGTCATGCGGTTGGGGCCCAGCCTCACAGAAGTTACATCCCTCTTCGCGAGCAAGCCCACAGTTTGAAGCGAGTACACCTGTCAGGTCGTCAAGTCATCAAAGCCGAAAATGCCCGACCATCCCGCGCAACTCGCCCCCCAACTGCGCCAGTTCAACACTCGAGGCTGCATTCCCACGCATTGCAATCGACGACTGATCGGCACTCGCGCGAATACTCGTCACACTGCGATTGATCTCCTCCGCCACTGAACTCTGCTCCTCGGCCGCCGCCGCAATCTGCTGATTCATCTGCTGAATCAGCGAAACCGCCGCCGCAATACTCCCCAACGCACTCTCCGTCTGCAAGGCATCACTGACGGCCAGCTTCACCAGTTCACCACTGCTCTGAATCTGCTGCACCGAAGAATGCGCCGCCGAGCGCAAAGCACTGACCAAGCGCTCGATCTCCTCAGTCGATTGCTGCGTACGCCGGGCCAAAGCACGAACCTCATCGGCCACCACTGCAAAGCCCCTGCCCTGCTCACCGGCCCGCGCCGCTTCGATTGCCGCATTCAATGCCAAAAGATTGGTCTGCTCGGCCACGCTTTTGATCACCTCCAGCACCGTACCGATATTCTGGATTTCAGCGCTGAGGCTTTCGATACTGGAACTGGCCGAAGTCGCCGAATCAGCCAGTTGCTCGATCCGCGCCATGCTCTGGCGCACGACCTGCTGACCACTTTCGACCTTGTCATCCGCCGTCTGCGCCGCCAACGCCGCCTCTTCCGCGTTGCGCGCAACATCGTGAACAGTAGCGGTCATCTGATTCATGGCCGTGGCCACCTGCTCGGTTTCTTCCTTCTGACTGCTGACCTCAAGGTTGGTCTGTTCGGTCACGGCCGACAGCGATTGTGCCGAACTGGCCAACTGCTCAATACCGGCCTGCAACCCGCTGACAATCGTGCTCAAGCCCGCCCCCATCTGCTGCATCGCCAACATCAGTTGGCCAATTTCATCACGACGGGTGACCTCGACCGTTGCACTCAGATCTCCGGCAGCAATCTGCTGCGCGACTTGAATCACGCTGCGCAACGGCGCGACGATCAAACGGGTAATCACCCACGCAGCGATCAAACCGACAAGCAGTGCCAGCGCCGATGAGCCAATGATCAGCAGCGCGTTCTTCTTAAGTTCAGCCTGCATCGCGCTGTCTTGCGCGACATAAGCCTGATTCACCCGCTCTACCACCTGCGCAGCACGCTCGTGCAATTGTTCATAAACAGTCTTTTCCTGAGCCAGCAGCCCGGTGTACTCAGCCAGTTTTTCGTTGAAACCTGCGATGTGCCCCAAGACTTCATTGAGCACCGTCAGATAGCCTTCGTCCTTGACCGTGGACTTCAACTCATCAGCCTGCGCCTGGGCTTGGGCAGCCTGTTCGATTTTGCCTTTGTCGGCATTGTCGGCATCACCTTTGCGGCTTTGATCCAGTCGAACCCGTGCCTCATTCATCGCTTGCAGCATCAGCTTCGACACCTGACTGACCTGACTGGCCTGCTCAATGAATTGCGCGCCATCCTTGCCCTCGGAATCCTTCAAGGTATACGCACCGTCGTCCGCCAGCCCGGCCTGCAACAAGTCGAGATTGTTGGCCACACTGGAAACCGACCAACTGGCCATTTCCAGCGCCAGATCCTTGGCCTGGGTCAGCGAAACGAACTCATCGAATGCCTTTCGATAGGCCGCCAGCGACTGCTCGACATCCGTCATCACTGGCACGTTGACCGGTGATTGCGCCTTGAGCTCATTGGCCCGGGCAATAAGCCCGTCCACGCCCTCACGCACGGCATCGGCGGTTTTAGGATCACCGCGCAAGGCGTATTCCTGCTCGAGCAAGCGAACGTTGAGCAGGCCGCTATTGAGCGAGGACATCTGTTTGAGCCCGTCGAAACGCTGGCTGATGGTTTGCAGAGACCAGACACCAATGGCTGCCACCAGCGCGGTCAGCAGCAAGACCAACGCAAACCCGATACCCAGTTTTTTTGCCATACCAAGGTTGGCAAAACGTGCTTGCACGGCCGAAATCATTGCGCGTAGTCCCCTGCCAAAGTCTGTTGATGAAGAGTCGCAATGGCCATGAACCAGCACAAGTCTCTGGCGTCGGAATAATGGCAAAAAGCTACGCCCGCGTCGTTTTCAGAACACTTGAGGTCGATCCGAACCGGTATTGCGAAAAAACTGGCGGGCGCGCGGATCACAGGCGTAAGCCACGTTGATGCGATGCCATTCGCCAGCCTCGCCACTGGGGCTGAAGGCATCTGGAGCTGAAAGCAGCACCCCGCAGCGTTGGGCCTGCCTGAACACACGAGCCTGATCGGTCATTCGCGCACGCGCCCAGATAAACAATCCGCCCGTCGGTTTGCCGAAAACCTCCCAATCGGCATCCTCCAGAGCCTGTAACGCCGCTGCGCGATCGGCGTTCAAGCGCTGCCGCTGACGCTGCACCAGTTTGCGGTATGCGCCGGTCGACATCAGACTGGCCAGCACCGCTTCGGAAAATCTTGAGCATCCCAGACCGCTGATCATCTTGACCCGAGCCAGCCGTGCAACAAGCTCGCTGTCGGCCAAGACGAACCCCACCCGCAAAGCGCTGCTCAGCGTTTTGGAAAAGCTGCCGACATAGATGACCCGCTCCTCATCGTCCAGTGCAGCCAGGCGCGTACCATTGCCAGTGTGCAAGTCCGCGTAGACATCGTCTTCGATCAGGCGTACATCGTAGATCCTGCTCAACTGCACGATGCGCTGAGCCACTGCCGGTGTCAGGGAACTGCCGGTGGGGTTGTGGTGATGGCTGTTGATGAAAAACGCACTGGGCTGAAACTGACGCAGCAGAGCCTCAAGCGCTTCGATATCCGGCCCGTTCGGCGTTCGACGCACCTCAAGCATGCGCACGCCATGCAGCCGCAACAGGTCGAACAGCGGCGCATAACCCGGTGTTTCGACCACGACGCAATCGCCAGCCTTCAACAAGGTTCGAACAATCAGATCCAGCGCGTGACTGGCACCGCCAGTGCTCAGAATCTGTGTGCTGCAGGCTTCGATGCTGAACAGTTTAAGTCGTTTGACGATCTGCTCGCGTAACGCTGCAAGGCCCAGTGGCGTGCTGTAGTTGAACAGGCTCGCCATGTCGGTACGCGCTACCTCACGCAGTGCATAGCTCAGATCGTCGGGCTCGCGCCAGCTCTCCGGCAAACCGCCACCGCCGAGTTTCAAGCCACTTGAAGTGCCGCACACGGTATCGCACCAGGCTTGCCGGCCCTCGCATGGCACCGATTCATCCTCCAGGCTCTGGCTCGACGGCGACGGTGCCACGATAAACCCCGCGCCCTGCCGCGTGGACAGAACGCCTTGCGCTACCAACCGCTCACAAGCCTCGACGACACATGACTGACTGAGCAGATTACCCCGGGCGATTTGCCGAACAGAGGGCAAGCGGGTAGCCGGCGGTACCCCGCTTTGCAGGATCCAGTCAGTCAGTCCGTCAACAATCTGCTGTACGACCGGCACCATTGCCTGTCGATCAATTCTCAATTCCATGAGCAAGCAAACTCCTGTCCGTTTTGCTGGCGGCAGTAAATCACAGCCACGCCGCACAGGCTGTGCGACAACGCCGCCAAAAGCGACCGTTCTAATCATTTGATACACATTGTTTATCGGTTTAACGGAACTGACGGCGGTCCATAAAAAGAAAACCCGCACGAAGGCGGGTTCTTTCAAGCGGCGCTTTTTCAGAACGCGGTGACACCACCGTCCACGGCCAAAGAATGTCCCGTGGTGAACGCTGCACCATCGCTGCACAGATACAGCACGGCACTGGCGATCTCTTCGACCTTGCCGATGCGGCCTACCGGATGCATGGCGTTGGCAAACTCGCCCTTCTTCGGATCAGCCTCGTAGGCACGGCGAAACATATCGGTATCGATCACGGCCGGGCATACCGCGTTGACGCGGATTTTCTTCTTCGCATATTCGATGGCTGCCGATTTGGTCAGACCGATCACCGCGTGTTTCGATGCTGCATAGATGCTCATCTTCGGCGCAGCACCCAGCCCGGCCACCGAGGCAGTGTTGACGATTGCTCCGCCGCCCTGCGCCAGCAACAGCGGCAACTGGTATTTCATGCACAGCCAGACGCCTTTGACGTTGACGCCCATGATCGCGTCAAACTCATCCATCGAGCCTTCGGCCAGCTTGCCTTTCTCGATTTCGATCCCGGCATTGTTGAAGGCGTAGTCGAGGCGGCCGTAAACATTGATCACCTCTTCCATCAGGTTTTTTACGTCGTTTTCGTCGGTGACATTGCAACGCACAAAAGTGGCGTCACCGCCCGCTGTACGAATCAGCGCCACCGTGCCCTCGCCCCCTGCCGCATCCAGATCGGCCACCACCACTTTCAGGCCTTCGGCGGCGAAGGCCTGTGCGGTCGCACGGCCAATGCCGTTGGCCGCACCAGTGACTACGGCAACCTGACCGGAAAACGTCATGCTCATTGTTATGTCCTCGAACGGGTAAATGCAGGGGATGGGTTCAAGTGCAGCATAGCCACAGGGTTCTACCAGACGTCAGCACTATCAAAAGCCTGTTTAGGCGCCCATGCGCCCCAGTGATAGAACCCCGTAGATCACTATCACTGCACTGGATCGATGTGCATTCGCCGCATCAGCCAACCTTGCGACATCGCCGGTGAAGGTCTATCAACAAGGCTTAATTCAATTCGAGAACCTGCCATGACTTCCCAGACCAATCGCCAGTTCCTGCTCGCCAAACGCCCGGTGGGCGCTGCCACCCGCGAGACCTTCACTTATCAGGAAGTGCCGGTCGGTGAACCGGCTGCGGGACAGATTCTGGTCAAGAACCAATACCTGTCCCTCGACCCGGCCATGCGTGGCTGGATGAACGAGGGCAAGTCCTACATCCCACCGGTCGGCATCGGTGAAGTCATGCGTGCGCTCGGCGTAGGAAAAGTGCTCGCGTCGAACAACCCGGGCTTTGCCGTCGGGGACTACGTCAACGGAGCCATCGGCGTGCAGGATTATTTCCTCGGCGAGCCAAGAGGTTTCTACAAAGTCGATCCGAAACTGGCGCCGCTACCGGTTTATCTGTCGGCACTGGGCATGACCGGGATGACCGCCTACTTCGCGCTGCTTGAGGTGGGCGTGCCTAAGGCTGGCGACACGGTGGTGTTGTCCGGGGCTGCGGGCGCAGTGGGCAGCATTGCCGGACAGATCGCCAAGATCAAAGGTTGCCGTGTGGTGGGCATTGCCGGTGGCGCCGACAAGTGCAAATTCCTCATCGATGAACTGGGCTTCGACGGCGCTATCGACTACAAAAACGAAGACGTGGTGGCAGGGCTTAAACGCGAATGTCCGAAAGGTGTGGACGTTTATTTCGATAACGTCGGTGGCGACATCCTTGACGCTGTGCTGAGCCGCCTGGCGCCGAAAGCGCGAGTGGTGATCTGCGGCGCCATCAGTCAGTACAACAACAAGGAAGCGGTCAAAGGCCCGGCCAACTATCTGTCGCTGTTGGTCAATCGTGCGCGCATGGAAGGGTTTGTGGTGATGGACTATGCCGCGCAATACGCCAGTGCGGCACAGGAAATGGCCGGCTGGATGGCCAAGGGACAGCTCAAAAGCAAGGAAGACATCGTCGAAGGCCTGGAGACCTTCCCCGAGACGCTGATGAAATTGTTCAGCGGTGAGAATTTCGGCAAGTTGGTGCTGAAGGTTTAAGCCACCAGAAACCAATGTGGGAGCGGGCTTGCTCGCGAAGGCGGTGTGTCAGTCAACATCTGTGTCGACTGATACGCCTACTTCGCGAGCAAGCCCGCTCCCACATTTTGGATCTTCAGCGTTTGATCAGGCGATTTCGGCCACGACAGCGGCCAGCGCCCTGGCCGGATCTGCCGCCTGGCTGATCGGACGGCCGATCACCAGATAATCGGAGCCGGCATCCAGCGCCTGACGCGGGGTCAGAATACGGCGCTGATCGTCCTGCGCGCTACCCGCCGGGCGAATTCCGGGGGTCACCAGTTGCAGCGACGGATGCGCGGTTTTCAGTGCGGTGGCTTCCAGCGCCGAGCACACCAGACCGTGCAGCCCGGCCTTCTCGGCCAGTGCCGCCAGACGCAGCACCTGCTCCTGCGGCTCGATATCCAGACCGATACCGGCCAGATCTTCGCGTTCCATGCTGGTCAGCACGGTCACGCCGATCAGCAACGGTTGCGGGCCGCTGCGCTTGTCCAGTTCTTCACGGCAGGCGGCCATCATGCGCAGGCCACCGGAGCAATGCACGTTGACCATCCACACACCCATCTCGGCGGCGGCTTTCACGGCCATCGCGGTGGTGTTGGGAATGTCGTGGAATTTCAGATCGAGGAAGACTTCAAAACCCTTGTCACGCAGGGTGCCAACGATTTCGGCGGCGCAACTGGTGAACAGTTCCTTGCCCACTTTGACCCGGCACTGCTTCGGGTCCAACTGGTCGGCCAGCTTCAGTGCGGCGTCACGGGTGGGAAAATCCAGGGCGACGATGATAGGAGTCTGGCAGGCGGACATGGATGGGCTCTCAGGCAAGTCGAAATCGGCGCGCATTGTAGCGGAACCGGCGGCGGCGCGGCACCCGATGATCGGTAATTCGTCGCGCCAAACGTGATCAGCATAGCGTTCGACGCTATTGTGTCGACTCCGATACACAACCGACATGTCGCCAACAAGCGCCCGCGCTAGCCTCGCCAGCCGAAACACGTCCTTACATCAGCACTTCCCGCTTCGCGGCCGGACACCTATGCTGAAACCACAACCTCGCAGCCCATCTTTGTGGTTGGCGGCCTACTGGCAGATGAACAGCCCCATGCACAACACCCAAACCACCGGAACGGATGAGCCCAAAGACGACAAGCGCTGGAGCATTCGCGCCCTGATCGTCGACGATGACGTGCCGATCCGCGAGCTGATGATCGATTACCTTGCCCGTTTCAATATCCACGCCAGTGGCGTCACTGACGGCGCGGCGATGCGCCAGGCGATGCAAGCCGAACATTTTGATGTGGTGGTGCTGGACCTGATGCTGCCCGGCGAAGACGGTTTGTCGCTGTGCCGTTGGCTGCGCGCCGAATCGGACATCCCGATCCTGATGTTAACCGCCCGCTGCGAACCCACCGATCGCATCATCGGCCTGGAACTGGGTGCCGATGACTACATGGCCAAACCGTTCGAGCCGCGTGAACTGGTCGCCCGGATTCAGACGATTCTGCGCCGCGTGCGCGACGATCGTACCGAGCAGCGCGCCAATATTCGTTTCGACAACTGGCGCCTGAACAGCGTTCTGCGCCAACTGATCGCCGACAATGGCCTGGTGGTGCCGCTGTCCAACGCTGAATTCCGCCTGCTCTGGGTCTTCATCGAGCGCCCGCGCCGGGTACTCAGCCGCGAACAATTGCTTGATGCCGCCCGAGGCCGTTCGATTGAAGCGTTCGACCGCAGCATCGACTTGCTGGTCTCGCGTCTGCGACAGAAACTCGGCGACGATCCGAAAGCACCGCAGTTGATCAAAACCGTGCGCGGTGAGGGTTACCTGTTCGACGCACGAGACATCGGCTGATGCGGGCGCGCTTCGACACCCTGTTCGGCCGCCTGTTTGGCGTGTTGTTCGTGGCGATCGTCCTGGCGCACCTGCTGGCGTTCACCTGGTTTCACCTCTACGGTCCGCCGCCACCTCCGCCGCCCCCGGCGTTTTCCCCAAATGCCGAGGGGCAACGGCCTCACCAGGATCCGCGCTATCCGCCACGGCCAGCGCGACCCTGGTTCGGCGGCCCCGTGGTGCCACTGACCTTTCAGTTCATTACCTTGATGATCGCCGCTTGGTATGGCGCCAAGCTGCTCAGTCGCCCGATCCAGCGCTTGAGTGACGCCGCCGAGCGCCTCAGTGAAGACCTCGACAGCCCACCGCTGGACGAATCCGGCCCGCGGGAAGCCCGGCAAGCAGCGCATACCTTCAACCTGATGCAACAACGGATACGCGAACAAATTCAGCAACGCGCGCGAATGCTCGGCGCCGTCTCCCACGACCTGCGCACACCGCTGTCGCGATTGAAACTGCGCCTGGAAAACATCAGCGACGACAAATTGCAAAGCCAGATGCGCCAGGATCTGAACGACATGATCGGCATGCTCGATGCCACCCTTACCTATTTGCACGAACAGCGCACCAGCGAAGCCTTGCAATTAATGGACGTGCAGGCGCTGGTCGAATCTCTGTGCGAAAACGCCCAGGATCAAGGCTCGGATGTGCAGGTCAGCGGCCATTGCGCAGCACTTGCGGTACAGCCGATGGCGCTGCGCTCATGCATCAATAACCTGATGGACAACGCCCTGCGCTATGCCGGGCAGGCATGCATCGAACTGCTGGATCGGCGCGGCCAACTGCTGATCCGCGTGATCGACCATGGGCCGGGAATTGCCGAGGACAAGCGCGAGGCAGTGTTTGAACCGTTTTATCGCCTGGAAGGCTCGCGCAACCGCAACTCCGGCGGCGTCGGCCTGGGCATGACCATTGCCCGGGAAGCCGCGCAGCGTTTGGGTGGAGATCTAAACCTGGAACAAACCCCCGGTGGCGGCCTCACGGCAGTCATCCGCCTGCCTCGACCCTGAGAACTCCACCCTCGTGTGTACTCACCTGCCCCTTGAGGCTGCCTGCGCCGGTACACCCACCGGTTTTCCAGTTCAGGAGTGAGCCCGATGATCGGTAGCGTCAGCAGCTACACGAGCTATACCAGCACCCGCAGCGCCTCCACGCAAAACGCCCGAGGCCAGCAACTGCAAAAGCAACTGTTCGCCAAATTCGACAGCAACAGCGATGGCGCGGTGGATCAGGACGAGCTGAAACGTGCGGTGCCCACAGTCCGGACTGGGGACTCCTGCCAGAGACAGGTCAGTCCTCAGGCCCGCGCATACCTCCCATTCCAAAAAACTAACGGCGGTCTTCAACCCGAGCCTGACTCTTGCTCCAGTCCGTCAGCAAACTATAAGCAACAGCCAACAGCGTAGGTCCGATAAACAACCCGATAAACCCAAACGCAATCAACCCGCCAAAGACACCCAGCAATACAATTACCAGCGGCAGATTCCCCCCGCGACTGATCAGGTACGGCTTGAGCACGTTGTCCACGCCACTGATGACGAACGTCCCCCAGATCCCGAGAAACACCGCCATCCCATACTCACCCTTCCAGGCCAGCCAAGCCGTGGCCGGCACCCATACCAGCGGTGGTCCCATCGGAATCAGGCTGAGCAGGAACGTCACAACCCCCAATACCAACGCCCCCGGTACGCCGGCAATCAGGAAGCCGATCAACGCCAGAATCGCCTGCGCCGCCGCCGTACCGATCACGCCGTTGACCACCCGCTGAACCGTGCCAGCGACCAATTCGATGTAGTACCCGGCGCGTTCGCCAATCAAGCGTTCCAGCAAGCGATGAGCAAACGCCGCCAGCCTCGGCCCGTCGCGATAGAAAAAGAAGACAAAGACAATGCTCAACGTCAGTTCGAGAATCCCGCCGCCGATCTGCGCACTGCGCGCCAGCAACCAGTTACCGACCTGCCCCAGATAAGGTTTGATCGACACCATCAACGCGGCGCCCTGCTCATCAATGCTGTTCCAGAGCCCGACCAGCCGCTCACCCACAAACGGCAAACCTCCCAGCCACGTCGGCGCCTGCGGCAAACCATCGACTTGCACATCTTTGATGAACGCTGTGGCATCACGCACGTGATCTGCCAGGTTGAACCCCAGCCAGACCAGCGGCGCCGCCACCAGCAGCATCCAGCCCAACGTCAGAATGGCGGCGGCCAGCGATTCGCGGCCATTGAGCCAGCGGGTCAGAAGACGCATCAGCGGCCAACTGGCAAACGCCAGCACGGCGCCCCAGAACAACGCCGACCAGAACGGCGCCATCACCCACAGGCTGGCACCAAACAGCACCAGCAGAAGGATTTGCACCAACAGCCGATCGTTATTGAGCATGTAAGGTCTCGAAAAAGTCAGTCAGACAAAAATAGGCGAACACACAGCGTGCCCGCCCGATACACCTTATCGCAACAGATTAATGTGCAGGCCAGGGCCTTCGACACTGCCGGCTTCCAGCCGCCTCGCGCGCACGCCCTGCTCGATCAGTGCTTGTCGCCAAGCCTCGGCCTTGGGGCCCGACACGGTCACCCTTTGCGTAATATCCAGGTTCAGGCCCCGGGAAATCAGCCGCAGCCAGGTGTCATCCGGATCGCCCACCAACTTCGGAAAGTCCAGTTCACCAGTGCTTTTGAGCTGCCGCAACAGGGTCGCAGACGTCGGCAACAACTCGCCCAGCGGCGCTTCGGCCACGAACTGTTCAACATGCAGATAAGCCCTGCGATTGCCGCGCGTAATGCTGTAGAGCGCTATCAGCGTGTTATCCCTTGGAGCCGCCAGCCTTAGCAACAGATAGGCCTGCTGCTCATCGGAACCAAACAGTTTCGAATTACCAAAGACCTCATTGGCCCACAGGCTGCTTTCGCCACAATCACGGGACTCGCACCAATAGAGCAACTCGGCACCCTGTTTTTTTTGCAGCGCTTCACGGGCGGCAGTGAACGCTTCGTTGGCGGAGTGTTCCGGTGGCAGTTCGTAGGTCACTGACGTGGTTTGGCCTCTGGCACTGACCTGCCCTTCGAAGCGCAGCTTGCCGCTGATTTTACGGATCGATCCGAGCGGATAGACACGCTCCAGTTCGGTCGGGGCACGATAGTCGACGATTTGTGCATCGGCCAGACGCGGCACGATCGGTAGATCCTGACTGCCCGGTACATCGTCGGCGATTGAAAAGGAACTGAAACAGCACAGTGCCAAGAGACTGAGTGAACGCATGGATAGGTTCATCGGACAGACATGGCCTGGGTGCCGCTTTGGCCATTCGGGGTCGTAGCGGTGTAAAGATCCATCATGGTTATCTCCCATTTCAACCCGCCCAGCCTCGACAGTTGCCCGCAGCAAGTCAAGGAATGGCGAAGAACCGATTGAAACAGTCTGCGACAAGATCGGCACCGGCCTCATCGTTGAGGTGCAAATGGTGTCCGCCGGGCAGCTGTTCCCGGTTAAAGGGTAGACGCTCCAGCAGTTCTGGGTGTTTGGCCAGCATGCCGTCGGCCGCGACGACCAATTGCGCAGGACAGTCGATGCGCTGGACGAAAGCCATCGCCTGTTCCAGGGGCAGGCGCAGCGGCGACGGCAGCGTCAGGCGATTATCGGTGCGCCAGGTGTAACCGCCGGGCACGGGCATCAATCCCCGTTGCGCCAACAGTTCCGCCGCCTCACGACTGACCGCCACCAGACCTTTCATCCGCGCTTCGATGGCTCGGTCGAGGCTGTTGTAGACCGGTTTGCGCTTCTCGCGCAGTTCCAGTTGCGCTTGCAGGGCCATGCCCATGCGTTCGGCAGCGTTTTCGCCTTTGTCTGTAGGAGGAATCACGCCGTCGATCAACGCCAGATGCGAGATACGCTGCGGCAACGAACCGGCCAGCACCAGCGACACGATGGCGCCCATCGAATGCCCGAGCAGGCCGAAACGTTTCCAGCCCATCTGCTCGGCAACCTGCAGCACGTCATGGGCGTAGTCCCACAACGCGTAACCGGCGCCACTCGGTCGATGCCCGGAGTGCCCATGCCCGGCCATGTCCAGGGCCATGATGCGCAAGCCTTTGAGCTTCGGCGCCAGGCGGGCAAAGCTGTTGGCATTGTCGAGCCAGCCATGCAGGGCGATGACCGGCAAACCGTCCTCGGGACCGAACAAGTGCGCAGCCAACTCGATATGCGGCAGGTTCAGGCGTACTTCTTCGAAGGTCGGGCTCATGCGCAATCCTTGTCCTGAGGGTTTTCCCAGCGAGTGAACAGGCTCTTGAGCAACCGCGCCGTGTCTTGCGGGCGTTCAAGCGGAAACATATGGCCACCGGGCATGCTCAGCGCCTCGCCCTGGGCAAGACGCGAAACGAAACGGGTGTGATGACGCATCACCACCCGACTCTTGTGCCCTCGTACCACCGCCAGCGGCACTTGCAACTGTCGGGTAAGGCCGGGACTGGTGTGCGGCACCCCGCGATAGATGCTGATCTCGGTGGCCGGGTCGAAGCGCAACCGCAGCTTGTCGCCCACCTGATGCAAACCGTGTTGCAGATAGGCATCGAAACATTCGGGATCGAAACTGCGAAACAATGTCTTGCCGGCAAAGTAGCTGCGTGCGCTGTCGAGATCGGCAAACTCTTCGCGCCGGCCCAGGGTGCGTCCAGCCGGAGTCAGTCTGTCGATGAAGCCGAAGCGCTTGGCCGCACGGATCACCCATTGATCGGTACGGGTCAGCACAGGGGAATCGAGCATGACCACGCCGCGATACAACTCAGGGCAACGCAGCGCCGCATGCAGGTGCAGCACGCCGCCAAACGAGTGGCCGACGCCCCACACCGGTTGATCCTGCTGCTGCAAATGGTGAATCAACTCATCGACAAGGTTGTACCAGTTATCGTCCGCGGGAAATCGCGGGTCATGGGCATGCTGCTCCAGATGCGCGACCCGGTACTCGGGCGCCAGCGCCGCGAACAACTTGCCATAGGTACCCGAAGGAAATCCGTTGGCGTGGGCGAAAAAGATCGGTTGCGACATGCGGGTAGATCCATGAGCGGGAAACGTGGCGTTGATTGTCCGCAAGAGTGCGCCTCACAGCAATGACCGTAACGGCCAGGAATGATGACAGTCGCGCCATGGCTATATCCGACGCACCGCCGTGTGGGTGTTTTTGTCAACTGTCAGTTCTGTCAGTTGACCCACGCCGTGTTCAGGCTGATAAGAGGATTACCCTCATCAAAGCTGCCGGCGCCCATGACTCACGCGAATACACCCGCCATCCAGGCCTTCGACGCTCGAGGCCTGGTATTACGCAGCGTGAATTACCATCGTCGCGATGAGACTTTGGCACCCGAGAGTTACATCACTCACCAGACGCATGATGCAGCGGGGCGCACGGTATTGAGTCGCGATCCCAGACTGTTCCGCGAGCACACACCTGAAAAACCCGGCCCGGCGAATCAGAGCAATGTGTTCAGCCTGTCAGGCGCCATGCTGTCGAGTGAAAACAGCGATGCAGGCTGGCGCCTGAGCTTGCTCGCAGAGGACGGCGCTCACATTGACGGATGGGATCAGAAACGCAACCACAGCCGTATCGTCCATGATGCTCTGCGACGACCGAGCGCCACTTTCGAGCAGTCTGGCGACGAGCCTGAACACTGTACGGAGCGCTTCACCTATTTCGATGATCCGGATGAAGTCCACCATAACCGCCGTGGCCGATTGATTCGGCATGACGACACCGCAGGCACCCTGCACTTCACTGAACTCAGTATGAGCGGGCAACCACTGCAACTTTGTCGCACCTTCAGTGCCGATCCCGCGTGGGCGGTGGACTGGCCGGAAGTGGAAGTCGATCGCGATTTTTTTCTGGAAACCCGATCGGCCGCGACCCACTTCAGCTACAACGCCCTTGGCGAGTCGGTTGGTCAGACAGATGCCTTGGGAAATCGGCAGATACAGCTTCAAGACGTGGCGGGCCATGTGAAAGAAACCCGTCTGACACTGGCCGCAAACGACGACAGCCAGACGCTGGTCAGCGATATCCACTACAACGCCTTTGGGCTTATTGAGCAGCAACGCGCGGGAAATGACGTGATCTCCCAAGCGACATTCAGCCTCGACGATGGCCGCCTGCAACGTCTGAGGAGCCAGACCAGTCATGGCTCGATCCTCCAGGATCTGTCCTACGCGTACGACGCAGTCGGCAATATCACTCGCATCAGCGATAGCGCAGAGGCGGCTGTCTATCACCGTAACCAGCGAACAGACGCGATCTGCCGCTACCGTTACGACAGCCTCTCGCGCTTGATCGAGGCCAGTGGCCGGCAGATCCGCAACGCTGCGGGCGGGCCACAGCTGCCGGCATTTGCCTCTCCTGCCGACCCGGGTCAGTTGGAAAACTACACGCGCACTTACACCTATGATCCGTCCGGCAATCTGCTGTTGATGGAGCACCGCGCCGCCAGTGGAAACCGCACCGAGCGCACGGTTGTGGCCAGCGCCAGCAATCGCAGCCTGCCGGAAAGCCCCGACGGCCATCTGCCCGATGAGCAGGCGATTGCCGCCGCTTACGACGCCAATGGCAACCGCGTGTTTCTCCAAGACGAAGGGCAAACGCTGCAATGGGATCGACGCAATGAATTGCAACAGGTTGATCAGGTGGTTCGAGAGGGTGAACCGAATGATTGCGAGTTCTACATCTATGACGGCAGCGGTCAACGCCTGCGAAAAATCCGTCAGGCCTGTACCGCATCGGTGCAACGACTCAGTGAAACGCGCTACTTGCCCGGTCTGGAAATTCGCACCGATCCGAATCAGACCGTACACGTCATCACCGTCAAGGCCGGTCGCGCGACAATCCAGGTGTTGCACTTTGAAAAACCGCCACCACACGGCATACCCCAGCATCAGCAGCGCTACAGCTTCACCGATCAATTGAACTCCAGCACCATTGAACTGGACGCCCAGGCACAGATGATCTCCCGGGAAAGCTATTACCCGTTTGGCGGTACCTGTTGGTGGGCGGGCCGAAGCCTGGTCGAAGCGAGCTACAAGACCCTGCGCTACTCGGGCAAGGAACGGGATGCCAGTGGCCTGTATTACTACGGTTTTCGTTACTACACGCCATGGCTTCAGCGCTGGCTCAATGCGGACCCGCTGGGGGTGCAGGACGGACTGAATCTGTTTGCCATGGTGCACGGCAACCCTGTCGGGAACGTGGACTTCCAGGGACTGGTCACACTGAAAGAAGGCGTGGGCGCCGCTCTGGCAACCTTTGGCCGGGACAGTGTGAGTGCACTGGCCGCAGGAGCGGTTAAATATTTTGCTGCAAGAGGGTTGGAGCAATGGGCAACCGGCGATCCGGACTCACCGCCAGACCCGGGTGTCAATCTGGGATTGACCCTAGCAGGCAGCATGGTGGGTGCGTTGGCCGGTGGTTCCATGGGGATAGGAGCAGGCAGTCGTATTGCCAGCAGCCGCAACTACAACCGCACCACACAGAAAGTCATGGCCGGTATCTTGGGGCTGGCGGGCGCTGCGGCGGGAGCCGCCGCTCCACTGTATGCGTACCTGTCTGAGCGGGAAACCTTGAACATGACAGCCATCAGCATACTTGCCAGTGTGCCCAAGAGCATGACAAGGGAAGCAGGCCAGCGCGCGTTCGCCAGCGTCGGCCCCAGTGTCACGATTGCGCCAAGCGGTACCACGACCGCTTGGCGCACCGCCTTCTATGGAGCCGTTCTTTTTGCTGACGGTGCGCTCGGGGCAAATCTGCCACCTGGCCTGGATATCACTGTCGCCGCTACCGTGGAAGGCCTGGATGGAGCGTCCACAACCACGATCAACTCATTGCGTGGAGGTGACTACAGCAGCCCGGAACGCAATCGGCTTTCTGTGCCGAATGCAGCGGAATGGCTATACGGCGTCGTAACACGTACCGCCGGCTCAACCTTGACCGCCTCACTGACATTGCTCGCCGAACCTCTAACGAACACAATCGAAAACGCCCACTTACAATCAGCAGTCGTCGAAAGCCTGGCCACCCCCACCGAGGCCCGCACATACCTGGGCCAGCATGTGCAGCGTGGCGCCTTCGAGCTGGCCAGGTACGACGATGGGGACTTCACTCTGGATCGTTTCACTCCAGCGAACCGGATTTGGAGAGATGCGACACCCGCCGGTTATCACCCGGAAACACCCGACGCGGGCGACCTGCCCATGAGTGTTATCAGACGACGTAGCGTATGACTCAACTCGAGGGTGGTGTCTGCCCCAACGGCACCACTGCCATGGTCAAGCGCGAGACACAACTGGCCTTGCCTTCATCGCTGGTCAGTCGAATATCCCAGACATGCGTGGTGCGACCGATATGAATCGGCTTGGCCACAGCCGTCACCCGGCCACTGCGCAAACCACGCAAATGGTTGGCGTTGATCTCAAGCCCCACGCAATAAAACTGGCTGGCATCGATACACAAATAACTGGCCATAGAACCGACAGTTTCAGCCAGCACCACCGAGGCGCCGCCGTGCAGCAGGCCGTAAGGCTGGTGGGTGCGATGGTCGATGACCATGCTCGCGGTCAGTGATTGTTCGTCGAACGCCTCGAAACGGATATCCAGCACTTCGCCGATGGTGTTTTTCTGGATTGCGTTCAACTGCTCGATGTCGGGAGTGGTGCGCCACAGGCTCATCACAGACTTCCTTTGTTGTTTTAGTGGTCGCTCAATCCTGCCACAGCACCGCCTCGCTGCGCTCGCTCCATTCTTCGAAGCGCGCGCCGTAGGTGTCTTCGATGACGTTGCGTTTGATTTTCAGGGTCGGCGTGAGAAACCCGTTCTCCACCGCCCAACTGTCCTTGACCACCACCAGTCGACGCAGGCGCTCGTGCTTGTCGAGCACCGCGTTGACCTCCTCCAGCAGTTTTTCCAGGCTCGAATGCAGACTCGCCCGCCCCTCTTCCTGATTGACAATGGAGAGCACGCACAAGCCCAGCGGCGCGCTCAAACCATCGCCCACCACGCAGACCTGTTCGATACGCGAATGCACCGCCAGCCGATTTTCGATCGGTGCCGGCGCCACATATTTGCCTTTACTGGTCTTGAAGATCTCCTTGAGTCGACCGGTCAGGCGCAGGCGCCCTTCGGCATCCTGCTCGCCCTTGTCACCGGTGCGCAGAAAACCGTCCTCGGTGATCGTTTCGGCGGTTTTCTGCGGCTCCTTGAAATAGCCGAGCATGTTCGCCTGACTGCGTACCTGCACTTCACCGGACTCATCGATACGCACTTCAACATCCGGGCACGGTTTACCGATCCAGCCCTGCTTGTATTGACCCGGCAGGCAGATGTGCGAATAGCCGCAGCTCTCGGTCATGCCGTAGACCTCCAGGACGTCGAGCCCGAGTTTCTGATACCACGCAAGCAAGGTTTGCGGCACTGGCGCGGCGCCCGACAGGGCGACGTGCAAGGCATCCAGCCCGAGGCCAGCAAGCACTTTGTGCCCGACCCGCTTGCCGATGAACGGCAGGCCGAGGAGCAAATCCAGGCGCTTTGCCGGAATCTTGCTGTAAACGCCCATCTGGAATTTGCTCCAGATTCGCGGCACACCAAACATTGCGGTCGGCCGCGCACGCTGCAAGTCAGTGATAAAAGTCTCGAGGCTTTCGGCAAAGAACACCGTCTGCCCGGTGTAGATCGACGCCAACTCTACAAACATCCGCTCGGCGACGTGGCACAGCGGCAGGTAGGAGAGCAATCGATCATGCTCGTTAAGCCCGAATAACTGCGTGCCATGGGTCGTCGCAAACCCGAGGTTGGCGAAACTGTGCATCACGCCTTTGGGCAGGCCAGTGGTGCCGGAGGTGTAGATGATGGTGGCCAGTTGCTCGGCGGCGGGACGCGGGTCGTCCTGGATCGGTGAACTGCGTTGCAGGTCGGCCCAGCTGAAATCGAAGTCGCCGGCCGGATGCAGCGGCAGGCTGATGGTCGGCAGGCCCAAAGGCATGCCTTTCGACATGCCGGGCCAATCATCCAGTTTGCCGATAAACGCCAACACACTTTCCGAGTGGTTGAGCACCTGAGCCACGGAGTCGGCGGTCAGGTTGGGATACAGCGGCACAGAGACGTGCCCGGCCATCCAGATGGCGAGGTCGGCGATGATCCAGTGCGCGCAGTTTTTCGAGATCAGCGCGATGTGGCTGCCCTGCGGCAACTCGCGCGCTCGCAGCCAATGCGCGGCGCAGCGGGCCTGATGGCCGACGTCGGCCCAGGTCAGCGTTTCGACCTGCCCGCCCCCGACTGGCTGTACGAGGAAGCGTTGGCGCGGGTGCCGCGCCTCGCGTTCGTAAAACACGTCCAGCGGCAAACGGAATGCGGCAGACATGCGACTCGCTCCTGTTTTTTAGGTCTGGAGCAAGCGTAGTCAACCAAGCAAGTGCTTGGTTGGAAAATTCAAACAAATAATTTCCACCGACACAGCGAAATGTGGGAGCGGTGTTTACAACGTTATGGATGCTTGAGGCTATTGAGCTTCATCGAGCCGATCAGCAACTCACTGTGTTCAAGCTCCGCAAGCCCGGCCGTGCTGACCCTCTCGGGCGGATACCCGGCGCCATGCTGCAGATAGCTGAGCAAATTGCCCACCAGCGGGTTATGGCTGACCAGCAGCACATTGCTCACCGAGACCAGTTGATCGGTGACCTTGTCCGGATCGACCTCTGGCGTCAGCCACTCGACCGTGCGAATCGGCGGCTCGAAACCCAGCGCCTCACGGACAATCTGCGCGGTCTGTTGCGCGCGCAGATAGGGGCTGGCGTAGATCGCGGTCAACGGCTGGCCCATCAGACGGGCCGCACTGCTCAAGGCTTCCTGGCGGCCATGCTCGGTCAGCTCCCGCTCGGCATCGGGGCACGCGCCATAAGGCACGGCTTCACCGTGACGCAATACCCAGAGTTTCATAGCTTGGGTTCCTCATCTCGGGCCGGATGCGGTGCTGGCGGCACGGCATGCGGCGCTTCGCCTTCGGGGGTACGCGGCGCAGGCCAGTCGGCGAACGGCCATGGTTTCTGGTCGCTGTGAAAGCTGCCGAAACGGCCGATCTGTGCCAGAAACTGGCTCAGGCTGTCGCCGAAATTCATCAGGCCGGCGCTCGGAGCGCCATAGATCAAACGATAGATCAGTTGCACCAGCACCACTGCGCCAAGGATGAACTGCGCCACTTGCCAGACCAGCACGTAAATGAGCATCCACAACACCCGCAGGAGGATGGACTCGTACTTGGTGTCGATTTTTGGATCGTTCATAGGTCGTTCCCTGCTGATTCAGTTGAAACCACTGGTGGAAATAAAGTCGACGTCGGTTTTCGGCTCGGCCCGCATCAACAACGCGATGACCTGGTCCAGCGTGCGCCCTTCGAACAGAATGGCGTGCAGCCCGGCGACCAGCGGCATGTAGACACCCACCTCCTGGGATTTGGCCTTGAGTACTTTCAAGGTATTCACCCCTTCGGCGACTTCACCAAGGCGCGACACCGCTTCGTCGAGGCTCAGCCCCTGACCGAGGGCGAAACCGACCTGATAGTTGCGGCTCTTGGGCGACGAACACGTCACGATCAAGTCACCGACGCCGGCAAGCCCCAGGAAGGTCATGGGGTTGGCACCCTGATTCACCGCAAACCGGGTCATCTCGGCCAGGGCCCGGGTGATCAGCATGCTCTTGGTGTTCTCGCCCATCTCCAGAGCCACCGCCATGCCGGCGATGATCGCGTAAACGTTTTTCAACGCACCGCCCAACTCGACACCGAAACGATCGGCGCTGGCGTAGACGCGGAAGGTGCGGCCATGCAGCGCGGCTTGCACTTGTTTGCACAGGTCTTCGTCTTCACTGGCAACCACGGTGGCGGTCAGTGCGTGCTCGGCGATTTCCCGCGCCAGATTCGGCCCGGACAACACGCCGATGCGCGCTTGCGGAGCGATCTCTTCGAGGATCTGGCTCATCAGCTTGAAGGTGTGGGCTTCGATACCCTTGGTCAGGCTGACCAGCATTTTGCCGCTCAGCCGTTCGGCGTGGGCGGCCAGCACCGTGCGCAACGCGCTGGACGGCAGGGCGACAAAGCACAGGTCACAGGCATCGAGGGTGGCTTGCAGGTCGGTGACGGCGGTCACGCCCGGCACAATCTTGATGCCTTTGAGGTAACGCGGGTTTTCGCGATTGACCCGGATGGCCTCGGCCTGCTCGGGGTCACGCATCCACTGCAAGACTTGATGGCCGTTCTCGGCCAGAAGATTGGCCACGGCGGTACCAAAACTTCCGCCTCCCAGGACCGCAATCGGGCGCTGTTCAGTCATATGCAATCCGTTAATCCATACCAGTGGCGATGTCGGCATTATACGGGGCGACCCCGTCGCGGCCAGCCCCCGCGTCAATTACCGATACTTGTAGGAAGAAGACCAACAAAACCTAGGAAAATGCCTATAACGTGACTGGAAAAGTCGCTGCCCTCGGTTAACATGCCCGCCAATTCTTCGCTCTATAGGCTGTGTCGTGCTCTTTGCTTCTCCCTCATCGCGCTCGTCCCTGTTGCTCGCGCTGCTGTTCAGCCCGGTCGTGCAGGCCGATGACCTGTTCATGGACAGCGAGTCGCTACCGCAGGTGCTGACGGCCACACGCCTTAAACAGACACCGGCGCAAGTGCCGGGAAGCATGACCGTCCTCGACAGCGAATTGATCAACGCCAGCGGCGCCCGCGACATCAGTGAACTGCTGCGCCTGGTGCCCGGGATGATGGTCGGCAACGTCAGCGGCAATCAGGCTGTGGTCAATTACCACGGCACCAACGCCAGCGAAGCGCGGCGCATGCAGGTGTTGATCGACGGCCGCTCGGTTTACCGCGCGGGTCTGGCCACGGTGGACTGGAGCGATATTCCGGTGGCCGTGGAAGACATTGAGCGCATCGAAGTCTTCCGAGGCCCGAACACTGTCAGCTACGGCGCCAATGCACTGATGGCGGTGGTCAACATCATCACGCGCCACCCGGCGAACAGCCACGGCACACGGCTGAAGATCACTCGAGGCCAGCGCGGCATCAACGATTTCCATGCCAGCCAGGGCACGGGCTGGAATGGCGGCGACCTGCGTCTGTCGCTGTCAGGTCAAGAAGACGACGGTTTCGACAGCAATCGCACAGGCGCCGATTACCGCGACAGCCGCCGCTTGAACCGTTTCAGTCTAGCGGTCAGTCATACCCTGAGCGACAGCCAGAGCCTCGACTGGCAGGTCAACGCGAAGGACGGCACCAACCAGCGGCCCTATACCTACCGACCGGTGTTCTCGGGGATTACAGACGCGGGGAACAACTCCGACGTGGTGGCCAAGGACTACGCCGGGTCGGTGCGCTGGAATCTCGACATCAATCCCGAACATAGCCTTTATGTACAAGGATCGGCGCAGCACTGGGACCGTCAGCAAACCTGGCGCGCTTGCGACGCCGAAGTGTCGTTCAGCCCGGAACTGACGCAGCTGTGGCAACTCGACCCCAATTACACCGAGCGCCTGGCGCGCAACATCACCCGGTTCACCGGCCCCGGCGCCGAGCCCGGCAGCCCGCAGAAAATGGCACTGGCCAATCAGGTGCTTGATCAATGGCGCAACGGCGCCAGCCAAACCCTGTGCGGCGATATCGACCAGAGTGCCCGGGAGTCGCGTTACGACCTCGAATTGCAGGACACCCTCAGCCTGTCCGACAGCCTGCGTCTGGTCAGCGGCATGAACTATCGTTACGACCGGGCCGATTCCGAGACCTACTTCAACGGCACGCTGGACGACACCACTTGGCGCGCCTTCGGCCAACTGGAATGGCGCGCGACCGAACACTGGCTGTTGCAGGGCGGTGCAATGTTCGAAGACACGCAACTGATCGGCAGTTCGCTGACCCCGCGCTTCGCGATCAACTACCTGATCAACCCGCGCCATGGTCTGCGTGCGGTGTACTCGGAGGCGATCCGCTCGCCGGACATGTTCGAGAACAACGTCAACTGGAGCTATCAGGTGACCAACCTGCGGCCCACGGCGTACGGCCAGTCGTCAGCGCGTTATTTCGTCAAGACCCGTGGCCCCGGCGATCTCGATCAGGAACACATGCGCTCGCGTGAACTGGGCTACAACGGCAATTTCGCAGAGTGGGGACTGGCACTGGATGTGAAGCTGTTCTACGACGAAATCACCGGGATGATCAGCGAGCCGTTGCGCAACAACCAATACATCGCCAGCAATGCCAACAGCTCACGTTTTCGCGGCACCGAAACCCAACTCGACTGGCGCGTGAGCAGGGTCGACCGCTTGCGTTTCACTTACGCCTACGTCGACGCCCAAGCGAGCAATCCGCTGGATCAGCAATTCACCTCGCGCAACAGCGGTTCGGCCGGTTGGCTGCGCGACTGGGGCCAAGGCTGGAACAGCGCCCTCTTCTATTACGGCGACAACGCGCTCAACGGCTATCGCTTTGAACGGGTCGACACGCGGATCGCCAAACGCATCCCGCTGGGCAAAGCCCAACTGCAACTGGCCGGCGTGCTGCAACAGCGCCTCGATCACGCGCCAACGACGTTCGTGGACAACCAATACGACGAACGCCGGGTGATGTATTTCAGCGCCGAGTTGGAGTTCTAGGGTGCGCCTCGGCCTGTCACGCAAGGCGCCAACCCTTGGCCACTGCCTGGCCGGGCTGTGCCTGTTTCTGGCCGCGTGGCTGCACGGCATCGCAGTGCAAGCGGCCGATATTCTGCTCACAGGGGCTGAAGAAAGTCCCGGCGTGCAGGCTTTCGTTCAGGCCCTCAGCGAGTTGCGTCCGACCGACAGTGTGCGTTTCCAGCCGCTGGCCAGTCTCCCGGCACCGGGAAAATTACCTTCCAGCCTGCGCCTGATTCTGCTCGATCTGCCAAGCCTCGACTGGCGCCTGCAAGACTCAAAGGGCCCGGCAACGCTGGTGCTGCGTATCAGCCGCGTGCAAGCACATCAGCGTTTCGGCTCGGCACAACCCTCGCAGCTGACTCTGCTGTGGAGCGATCCACCACTGGGCCGTCAATTGCAGTTGATCCGGCGGATGTTGCCGCAGGCGCGCAGGGTTGGCGTGTTGTTCCACCCGCACAGCGAATTTCTGCTCAAGGAACTGCGCCTGACCGCTCAATCGCTGAATCTGCAAATCGTCAGCCAACGCTGGGACAACACCCACGACAACCGCCCCCTGCAAGCTGTACTGAAAAATAGCGACGTGCTGCTGGGCCTCGACGATCCTGATCTGTACAACCCGAGAACCGCGAAAAACCTGCTGCTCAGCAGTTACTCGCAGCAAATGGCGCTGGTGGGGCCCAACGTTGCGTTTGTCCGCGCCGGTAGCCTGGTCAGCAGCTACAGCGATCAGAGCGACTGGCTGGCGGTACTCGACCAACTGCTCGACCAGCCGCCGGGCAATTGGCCGCCAGCCCTCTATCCCAAACGTTTTAAAGTCTCAAGTAATGCGCAGGTGGCTCGTTCCCTTGGGATCGAACCGTTAAATGACGCGTCAGTCGCCAGAGCGTTGGCTGAAGGAGAAAGCCGCCCATGAGTTTCCGTCGCCGTTGGGACATCAACACCCGGACCCAGTTGATCAGCCTGGGCCCGGCGCTGTTGCTGACCTTGTTGTTGATCAGCTTTTTTACCTTCGTGCGCATTCAGGATTTGCGCCAGGAGCTGAACCACACCGGCCAATTGATCGCCAACCAACTGGCACCCGCCACCGAGTACGGGGTGATTTCCGGCAATAACGAAGTGCTGGAGAGCCTGCTCAAAGCCTCGCTGGCAACACCCAACGTGCGCTTTATCGAAGTGCAAGACAGTGCTAACCGGATTCTGGTCTACGTCGAGCAACCGGCGAATGTCCATAGCCGTGCGCATCAGGTCGAAGTTTTTCAAGCGCCGGTAAGGCTGCAACGGATCGCCCTGCACAATGATTTTTTCCAGGACACCAAAGTCAGCAATGGCGCGGCCAACGAGGATTATCTGGGGCGAGTGATCGTCGGTCTGTCCAACGATGCCTTCAGTCAGCGTCAGCAGGAAATCCTGCTCAAGGCCGCTATTCTGGCGCTGTTTGCCCTGCTCTTCACCTTCATCGTCGCGCGGCGTCTGGCCGGCAGCCTGTCGCAGCCGATTCGCGATATCGGCAATGCGGTCAAGGCGATTCAGCAAGGCGACTATAAAACGCCGCTACCGATTGTCGACGACACCGAACTGGGCGCCCTGTCGCAACACATCAACAACCTCGCTCAGGCGCTGGAACAGGCCAGTCGTGAACAGCATCAAGCCATGGCCCAACTGATCCAGACCCGTGAGGAAGCGGAAAAGGCCAACTGCGCCAAATCCGACTTCCTGGCGATGATGAGCCATGAACTGCGCACCCCCATGAACGGCGTGCTGGGCATGTTGCAATTGCTCGAAACCACCGACATGACCGAAGAACAGGTCGAGTACGCCGCGCTTGCCTCGGAGTCCACCGAACACCTGCTCAAGGTCATCAACGACATTCTCGACTTCTCGCGCATCGAGCGTTCGGAACTGGAACTGGAGCATATCCCGTTCAACCTCGCCGAACTCATCGCAGCCTGCGCCCAGTCGTTCCAGCACAGCGCGGTTCAGCGTGGCCTGGCGCTCAATCTGCGGATCCCCGAAGACATGCACGGTTTGCAGGTACAGGGCGATCCGACGCGGATCCGGCAGATTCTGGTCAACCTGGTCGGCAACGCCTTGAAATTCACTGAACAGGGTCGGGTCAGCATCGAGGCGCAGTGGCAGTCGCTGGATCACGAACTGCTGTGGTTCACCTGTTCGGTGCGCGACAGCGGCATCGGTATTTCGTCCGAGAGCCTGGAGTTGATGTTCAACGCTTTCCAGCAGGCCGACAGTTCTATTTCAAGGCGTTACGGTGGCACCGGCCTCGGTCTGCCGATTGCCCGCACTCTCGCCGAGCGCATGGGCG
The DNA here is from genome assembly GCF_963971015.1 of Pseudomonas sp. RA_15y_Pfl2_54. NCBI lineage: Bacteria > Pseudomonadati > Pseudomonadota > Gammaproteobacteria > Pseudomonadales > Pseudomonadaceae > Pseudomonas > Pseudomonas sp. RA_15y_Pfl2_54. The sequence continues at coordinate 156,500 of NZ_CAXAPN010000002.1, read as the reverse complement.
GGACATTGCGCGCGCAGAGCGAAGAAGGTCGCGGCTCGGTATTCACCCTGGAAATTCCGCTGGCTCTTTATAAGCAGGCGTTGCCGCAACTGGCAGCGCCACGCGCATTGAACAGCAGCGGTCACGGCGAGGGGCGTCATGTGTTGCTCGTGGAAGACAATCCGGTGAATCAGACTGTGATTGAAGCGATGCTGCGCAGTTTGGGCTTTACTGTCAGTGTTGCCACCGATGGCGCACAAGCGGTGCAAAATGCCGAAGCAAGCGATTTCGAAATGATTCTCATGGATTGCCGTTTGCCGATCATTGATGGCTACGAAGCGACCCGGCAGATTCGCCGCTTGCCCGGACGCAGCGCGGTGCCGATCATCGCATTGACCGCCAATGCCTTGCAGGGCGACCGCGAGGCCTGCCTGTCGGCGGGCATGAACGATTATCTGGCGAAGCCGTTCAAACGCAATGACCTACAGCAGATTCTGCAGCGCTGGGTGTCGTAGTGACGGCTTTTCGACCATCTGCGACTGGCGTGAAAAGCGAAAGTGCGGCAGTCTTAGGCACCCGAACGAGCCTCAAAAGGGGCTTGAATAAAAATTTCAGTGCACAAGTGTACATTCATGTCCTTGGTGCTGTGACTTTCACCACAACGCAATAGTCTATGAGTAGGCTGCCGGTTCGAGGCATGAACGCTTCGAACGGTCGGGAAGATTTGCCCCACCTGCCGCATGGGATTATTGAGGAGCTCGCATGACCAAACAAAACGCCTTTACTCGGGAAGATCTGCTGCGCTGCAGTCGCGGTGAGCTGTTCGGCCCAGGTAACGCGCAACTGCCCGCCCCGAACATGCTGATGGTGGATCGAATCACCCTGATCAGCGAAGAAGGCGGCAAGTACGGCAAAGGTGAATTGGTCGCCGAACTGGATATCAATCCTGACCTGTGGTTCTTCGCGTGCCACTTCGAAGGTGATCCGGTCATGCCGGGCTGCCTGGGTCTGGATGCCATGTGGCAACTGGTCGGTTTCTTCCTGGGCTGGCAAGGCCTGCCGGGCCGCGGCCGTGCGCTGGGTTCGGGCGAAGTGAAATTCTTCGGTCAGGTGCTGCCGACCGCCAAGAAAGTCACCTACAACATTCATATCAAACGCGTCCTCAAGGGCAAGCTGAACCTGGCCATTGCCGATGGTTCAGTGACTGTCGACGGTCGCGAAATCTACACCGCCGAAGGCCTTCGCGTCGGCGTGTTCACCTCCACTGACAACTTCTAAGGGTTATTCGCATGCGCCGCGTCGTTATCACTGGTCTGGGCATTGTTTCGTGCCTGGGCAATGACAAAGAGACCGTCTCCGCTAACCTGCGTGCAAGCCGCCCTGGCATCCGGTTCAACCCGGAATATGCCGAAATGGGTCTGCGTAGCCAGGTTTCCGGCTCCATCGACCTCAACCTTGAAGAGCTGATTGATCGCAAGATCTATCGCTTCGTCGGCCACGCAGCGGCTTACGCCTACCTGGCCATGAAAGACGCTATCGCTGACTCCGGTCTGACCGAAGAGCAAGTGTCCAACCCGCGTACCGGTCTGATCGCCGGTTCCGGTGGTGCTTCCACGCTGAACCAGATGGAAGCGCTGGACATCCTGCGCGAGAAAGGCGTGAAGCGCGTTGGCCCATACCGCGTCACGCGGACCATGAGCAGCACCGTTTCCGCTTGCCTGGCCACGCCCTTCAAGATCAAGGGCCTGAACTACTCCATCGCTTCTGCCTGCGCCACCAGTGCTCACTGCATCGGTACCGCCATGGAACAGATCCAGATGGGCAAGCAAGACATCGTCTTCGCCGGTGGTGGTGAAGAAGAGCATTGGAGCCAGTCGTTCCTGTTCGACGCGATGGGCGCCCTGTCCAGCAAGCGCAACGACACCCCGCAACAAGCCTCCCGTGCCTACGACGCTGACCGTGACGGTTTCGTCATCGCTGGCGGTGGCGGTATGGTCGTGGTTGAAGAGCTGGAACACGCTCTGGCCCGTGGCGCGAAAATCTACGCCGAAATCGTTGGCTACGGCGCGACGTCCGACGGCTACGACATGGTCGCTCCAAGCGGCGAAGGCGCGATCCGCTGCATGCAGATGGCGATGTCCACCGTTGATACCCCGATCGACTACCTCAACACCCACGGCACTTCGACTCCGGTCGGTGACGTCGCGGAAATGAAAGGTGTGCGTGAAGTGTTCGGCGACAAGGCTCCGGCCATCAGCTCGACCAAGAGCCTGTCCGGTCACTCCCTGGGCGCCGCCGGCGTTCACGAAGCGATCTACTGCATGCTGATGATGGAAGGCAACTTCATTGCCGGTTCCGCCAACATCGACGAACTCGACCCAGAAGTGGCCGATATGCCGGTGCTGACCAAGACCCGCGAGAACGCCACCATCAACACCGTGATGAGCAACAGCTTCGGCTTTGGCGGCACCAACGCCACGCTGGTACTGAAGCGCTGGGAAGGCAAGTAATTCCCCGCTGCTGAGCCTCACATGAAAACGCCCCGACTGGTTCGGGGCGTTTTTTTGGCCTGAAGTAAATGGCAGTTACACCGTAAAACCCTGTGGGGCGAGCCTGTTCGCTCCCACAAGTGGGCTTGCGGAGCTTCTGAAAATGAAACTTCTGTCATGCAACTTCCCACCCTGCGACCGAATGTCGCGGTTTTAGCGGCCTCCAGCACTGTTGCAGAATTCGCAACTATACCTTGCACGAATCAGCCGTTTACTTAGCAAACTAACAAATCATATAAAAGAGTCCTGCACACGCCTTGCTGCAGATAACTTGAGATTTGGAGCTAGCAGATGACTGTAAAAGTAACTGAACGCGACGATTCACACATGTCCCATGAAGGCGTAGCCGCCGGTTTACGAATCTGGGATGTGCATCAACAAGACTTGCTGGTCGGCATGTTCCATAACGAAATCGATGCCCACAACTACAAGGCCGAACTGGAACTGCAAGAACAGCAACGGGATTTACGATCCGCCTGAACCAACCACAGCATTGAAAACGACAAACCCCGCGATCGCGGGGTTTGTCGTAGTGACAGCACTACCGATTTACCACATCAGATCGTCAGGGATCTGGTAGGCCGCGTACGGATCGTCCTCGGTGATGATCTCTTCGGTCTGCACGTTGAGCTGCACGATGCGCTGTGGATCGCGCTCCTGGATCTTCAGGGCCGCTTCACGGGGGATCACTTCATAGCCGCCGGCATGGTGCACGATCGCCAGCGAACCGCTGCTGAGCTTGTTGCGCATCAGCGTGTTGACCGAGAGGCGCTTGACCTTCTTGTCGTCGACAAAGTTGTAGTAGTCCTCGGTGGTCAGCTTCGGCAGACGCGAGGCTTCTATCAACTGCTTGACCTGTGCCGCACGCGCCTTGGCCTCGGCTTTCTCTTTCTGCTGACGATTCAGCTCCTGGTCGCGCTTGACCTTCTCGGCCATGGCTTCCTGTGCGGCGCGCTGCTGCGAGTCATCCAGCTCGATCTGGCCTTTGTGGGCCAGACGCTGCTGCTTCTGTTTGTCCTTGCTGACCTGTTTGGCCTGCTTCTGGTTGACCAGCCCTGCTTTGAGCAACTGATCGCGAAGGGAAATACTCATGGTGCTTACTCACTTGGGCAGTTGCTCAGCCGCAGCTGGGCAAGTTCTTTTCCTGACGTTTGGCTTCACCCCAGAGGGCGTCCAACTCTTCGAGGGTGCAATCTTCCATGGGACGGTGGGTGTCGCGCAATGCCTGTTCGATAAATCGGAAACGTCTTTCGAACTTGCCGTTGGCACCACGCAGTGCGGTTTCCGGATCGACCTTCAGATGCCGGGCCAGATTGACCACGGAAAACAGCAGATCACCGATCTCGTCAGCCACCGCGACGGGATCGTTCTCGGACATGGCCTCAAGCACTTCATCAAGCTCTTCGCGCACCTTGTCGAGCACTGGCAAGGCGTCTGGCCAGTCGAAACCGACCTGCCCCGCACGCTTTTGCAACTTGGCTGAACGCGACAGCGCAGGCAGCGTCGCCGGTACGTCATCAAGCAGCGAAAGTTGCTCTGGCGCAGCGGATTTCTCGGCGCGCTCTTGCGCCTTGATCTCCTCCCAGCGCTGCTTGACTTGCTCTTCACTCAAACGCGGTACGTCGAGCGGCGCATACAGATCGCCGGTGGGGAAGACGTGGGGATGACGGCGGATCAGCTTGCGGGTGATGCTGTCGATCACCCCGGCAAACTCGAATCGCCCCTCCTCCCGTGCAAGCTGGCTGTAATACACCACCTGGAACAACAGATCGCCCAACTCGCCCTGCAAGTGATCGAAGTCGCCACGCTCGATGGCGTCAGCCACTTCGTAGGCTTCTTCGAGGGTGTGCGGGACGATAGTTGCGTAGGTTTGCTTGATGTCCCACGGGCAACCGTACTGCGGATCGCGCAGGCGACTCATCAGGTGGAGCAGGTCTTCAAGGCTGTACATCATTTATCTCTCACCACAAAACCCATGTGGGAGCGGGCTTGCTCGCGAATACGGTGTGTCAGCAACAATGATGTCGACTGACATGCCCTTTTCGCGAGCCACCCCGCTCCCACAGTTGATCGGCGTTGGTCTTCACGGAGTACGGTTACGCCGCGTTTCGATGATGTTCGGCAACTGCGAAATCCGCCCCAGCAACCGCCCCAACGCATCCAGACCCGGAATCTCGATGGTCAGGGACATCAGCGCGGTGTTGTCCTCCTTGTTCGAGCGGGTGTTGACCGCCAGCACGTTGATCCGCTCGTTGAGCAATATCTGCGAAACGTCGCGCAGCAGACCGGACCGGTCGTAGGCTCGGATGACGATGTCCACCGGATAGGTGAGCACCGGCACAGGGCCCCAACTGACCTGGATGATCCGCTCAGGTTCGCGCCCGCCCAGTTGCAGCACCGAAGCGCAGTCCTGGCGGTGAATGCTCACGCCACGGCCCTGGGTGATGTAACCGACAATCGCATCGCCCGGCAGCGGCTGGCAGCAACCGGCCATCTGCGTCATCAGGTTGCCGACGCCCTGGATCTGTATGTCGCCGCGCTTGCCCGGCTTGTAGCCAGTGGCTTTGCGCGGGATCAGCTCCAGTTGTTCGTTGCCGCGTTCCGGCTCGACCAGTTGCTGCGCCAGGTTGACCAGTTGCGCCAGACGCAAATCGCCAGCACCGAGGGCGGCGAACATGTCTTCGGCGGTTTTCATGTTGGCCTTGTCCGCCAACTTGTCGAAATCCACCGCAGGCAGCCCCAGACGCGCGAGTTCGCGCTCGATCAGGGTTTTGCCCGCCGCAACGTTCTGATCACGGGCCTGTAACTTGAACCAGTGAACAATCTTGGCCCGAGCCCGGGAAGTGGTGACGTACCCCAGGTTCGAGTTCAGCCAGTCGCGACTCGGCGTCCCGTGCTTGCTGGTGATGATCTCGACCTGCTCACCGGTTTGCAGGCTGTAGTTGAGCGGTACGATGCGCCCGTTGATCTTCGCGCCACGGCAGTTGTGACCGATTTCCGTGTGCACGCGGTAAGCGAAGTCCAGCGGCGTCGCGCCTTTGGGCAAGTCGATGGCGTGACCGTCGGGGGTGAAGATGTAGACCCGGTCCGGCTCGATATCGACGCGCAGTTGTTCGGCCAGGCCCCCGATATCGCCCAGTTCCTCATGCCACTCGAGCACCTGACGCAGCCAGGAGATCTTCTCTTCGTAGTGATTGGAGCCGGATTTGACATCGGTGCCCTTGTAGCGCCAATGCGCGCAGACGCCGAGTTCGGCCTCTTCGTGCATGGAATGGGTGCGGATCTGCACCTCCAGCACCTTGCCTTCCGGGCCGATCACCGCGGTATGCAACGAGCGGTAGCCGTTCTCTTTCGGGTTGGCGATGTAGTCGTCGAACTCTTTCGGAATGTGCCGCCACAGGGTGTGGACGATGCCGAGCGCGGTGTAGCAATCGCGCATTTCCGGCACCAGCACGCGCACCGCACGCACGTCGTAGATCTGGCTGAATTCCAGACCCTTGCGCTGCATTTTGCGCCAGATCGAATAGATGTGTTTGGCCCGGCCGCTGATGTCGGCGTCAACACCCGTGGCCTGCAATTCGTCTTTGAGCTGGGTCATCACGTCGGCGATGAAACGCTCGCGATCCAGACGTCGCTCGTGGAGCAACTTGGCGATCTGTTTGTATTGATCGGGTTCCAGGTAGCGGAAGGACAAGTCCTCCAGCTCCCATTTGATATGACCGATGCCGAGCCGGTGCGCGAGCGGCGCATAAATGTCGAAGACTTCCCGGGCGACACGGTTACGCTTCTCGTCGTCGGCGGTTTTCACCGCGCGGATCGCGCAGGTCCGTTCGGCCAGTTTGATCAGGGCAACGCGCACGTCGTCGACCATTGCCACGAGCATCTTGCGCAGGTTTTCCACCTGCCCTTGCGCCCCCATGACCATCGACTGACGCGGGCTCAGACTGGCACTGATGGCGGCCATGCGCTGCACGCCGTCAATCAGCTTGGCGACCACGGAACCGAAGCGCTGGCTGACGGCTGCCAGTTCGATCTGACCTTCGCGCACACCGCGATACAAGACCGCAGCGACCAGCGAATCCTGATCGAGCTTGAGGTCGGCGAGAATCTCGGCAATCTCAAGCCCGGTGCGGAAACTGCCGGAGCCCTCGGCCCACAGGTTCTTGGCGGCGTTGGACTGTTGTTCAGCCTCGCGAGCGAACTCGCAGGCTTCTTTCAAGGCTTCGCGATCCAGTGCCAGATCGACACTGACCGCGTGATCGAGCCAAGCCTCGAGATTGATACTGCCGTCATTGTTGATCGGCTGGTGTGCTCTCACCTGTACCATCTTGCTTTACCTTCCCTACGACGCAGATTCAATGCGTCAAATCGCTGGTCTTCTATGCCCGTGGGCACTCGCGGGGCTAACGCGAGCGCGTCACGGACAGACCGGACGGATCAGACGAGCCATCCTGGCTCGCTTCAAATAACGCCATGGCTTCGACATGCGCCGTCTGAGGAAACATATCGAGAATCCCGGCACGTTTTAACCGGTAGCCCTGCTTGATCAATTCGACCGTATCGCGCGCCAGCGTTGCCGGGTTGCACGACACATACACCAACCGCTTGGCACCCAGGGTCGCGAGCTTGCGCACCACCTCGAAAGCACCGTCACGCGGTGGGTCCAAGAGTACCGCAGAAAAGCCGTTTCCGATCCACTGAGCATCGGTCAAAGGCTGGGATAAATCGGCTTGAAAAAACTTTGTGTTATGCAAATTGTTACTAGCGGCGTTCGCGGCGGCACGCTCGACCATGGTCTGCACACCTTCGACCGCCACCACTTCGCGCACGGTTCTGGCCAGCGGCAAAGCGAAATTGCCCAAGCCGCAGAACAGATCCAGCACACGCTCTTCGCTCGTCGGTTTCAGCCAATCCAGCGCCTGCGCAACCATCGCTTCGTTAATACCGGCGTTGACCTGAATGAAATCCCCCGGCCGGTAAGCCAGATCCAGTCCCCATTGCTCCAGGCGATAACCCAGCGACTGGTTCGCATCAATCGGTTGCGGTCCGCCTTCGCCATGCAGCCACAATTGCGCTTCATGGCATTGGCAGAAATCCTTGAGGATCGTCAGATCCGCTTCCGACAGCGGCGCCATGTGCCGCAGCAACACCGCCAGCGATGAACCGCTGAACAACTCGATATGGCCCAGCGCTTGCGGTTTGCTCAAACGACGGAGCATCTGCGGCAAAGCGGTCATGATCGGCTGCAAGGGCTGTACCAGCACCGGGCATTCGTTGATCGCAACAATGTCCTGGCTGCCGGCAGCACGCAAACCCACCTCAAGTTGCCTGGCTTTGATGTCCCAGCGCACGGCAATGCGGGCGCGACGGCGATAGCCGAACTCGGGGCCGGTCAGCGGCGGCGCCCACTCTTGCGGTTCGACACCGGCGACCTTCGATAATTGCTCGGCGAGCATGCGCTGTTTCAGGGCAAGCTGTTCGCCGTGGGGCAAATGCTGAACGCTGCAACCGCCACAACGGCCCGCGTGCTGACACGGCGCAGGACGGCGCAACTCACTGGTCTTGAACACGCGTTCGGTACGCGCCTCGACCACTTTGCCGTGGGCGCCGAGCACCCGCGCCTCGACCTCTTCACCGGCGAGGGCGCCGAGGACGAACCAGGTGCGGCCTTCGAAAAACGCGATGCCGCGACCGTCATTGGCCAGACGCTCGATGCTCAAGCGCTGTTTTTTGCCGGTCGGGATTTGCGGGGCCTTGCTGCCACCCGTGGGCTGGAAGCGCAGGCCTCTCTCGTGTTTGGCCATCAGTTGGGCGCGTCGAAAATGCCGGTCGACAGATAACGGTCGCCACGGTCACAGATGATCGCGACGATCACCGCGTTTTCAACTTCCTGGGACAGACGCAGCATCGCTGCCACCGCACCGCCCGAGGACACACCGCAGAAGATACCTTCTTCGCGGGCCAGACGACGGGTCACGTCCTCGGCTTCGCTTTGTGCCATGTCGACGATGCGGTCGACGCGGTCGGCCTGATAGATCTTCGGCAGGTATTCCTGCGGCCAGCGACGGATGCCGGGAATGGCCGAGCCTTCCATCGGTTGCAGACCGACGATCTGCACGTTGTCGTTCTGCTCTTTCAAGTAGCGCGACACGCCCATGATGGTGCCGGTGGTGCCCATAGAGCTGACGAAATGGGTGATGCTGCCCTGGGTCTGACGCCAGATTTCCGGGCCGGTGGTGGTGTAGTGCGCCTCAGGATTGTCACCGTTGGCGAACTGATCGAGCACCTTGCCACGACCTTCGGCTTCCATGCGCTGGGCGAGATCGCGAGCGCCTTCCATGCCTTCTTCCTGGCTGACCAGAATCAGCTCGGCACCGTAGGCGGTCATGGCCGCTTTGCGCTCGGCGCTGGAATTGTCCGGCATGATCAGGATCATTTTGTAACCCTTGATCGCTGCAGCCATGGCCAGAGCGATCCCGGTGTTGCCCGAGGTCGCTTCGATCAGCGTGTCGCCGGCGTGGATCTGCCCGCGCAACTCGGCACGGGTGATCATCGACAGCGCCGGACGGTCCTTGACCGAACCCGCCGGGTTATTCCCTTCGAGCTTGAGCAATAGGGTGTTGCTGGTGGCTCCGGGCAGGCGCTGCAAACGCACCAGCGGAGTGTTGCCGACGCAATCGGCGATGGTTGGGTACTGCAAGGTCATGGCGTATTCGCAATCCAGACGTGCGGGGGCGCCTATCATACCGGCAAACCCGCGCAGGCCATATCACGCAAAGTGCGGTGCTTATGGTTTATGGGAATAAGGAGACGCTAGTCCGTGTTTTCTGCGTGCGCCGTATCCAATGCATAAAACTCGTGCAGTTTGGCTTGCAACAATTGTTTATCCGGCAAGCACGTTTGGTATTCAGCAATCAAGGCAGGCGAAAGGCTGCGATTAAGGGCGTACTCGACGACCTCGTCCTCTTTGCTGGCGCAGAGCAGCACACCGATGGCCGGGTTTTCGTGGGGCTTGCGAACAGTGCGGTCCAGCGCCTCCAGATAAAAATCCAGCTTGCCGAGGTACTCCGGCTCAAAGCGCCCAACCTTGAGTTCGATGGCCACCAGGCAGTTGAGCCCACGGTGAAAGAAGAGCAAATCGAGCGCGAAATCCCGACTGCCGACTTGCAGGGGGTATTGAGAGCCAACAAAGCAGAAGTCGCGACCAAGCTCGGTCAGGAACGCCTTCAGCCGCCCCAGCAATCCTTGGTGCAGATCGGTCTCGGCATGGACGCCGGGCAAGTCGAGAAATTCGACCATGTAGGCGTCGCGAAATATCTCCAGTGCTGCTGGGTGAGCCTGCTTTAAAGCAGCAGATGCCTTCGCCGGATCGGTGACACTTCGTTCGAACAGGGCTGCCTTGAACTGGCGCTCCAGTTCGCGCTTCGACCATTTTTCCTGAACCGCCATTTTCAGGTAGAACTCCCGCTCTTCCGGGCGTTTGCTTTGGCCGAAAATGATCACGTTGTGCGACCAGGATAATTGTCGCGCCAGTGGTGCGACTTTTTCTTCGCCGCGATAAATTTCATAAAACTGACGCATACGAAATAGATTGGACCGGGTAAAACCTCGCAGTCCCGGTTGGGTCAGAGCCAAATGTTCAGCCAATTGACCAACCACTGAATCCCCCCACTCCGCCCGCTCAATCTTGCGACTGATATGTGCACCGACCTGCCAATACAGCTCAATCAGTTGTGTATTGACGGTCTGCATGGCCTGGTGCCTGGCACTGTTGATCAGCGCTAACACTTCGTTAAAATGATCGCCATCCGAGATACCGGTAACGCTGGAGGCATTCATGCGCAATTCCTTGAAGATGAGGTGAAGCGCGAGCTTAAACGCTCAACGAACCTTCAAATGACCGCCGATCCTGCTTGGGAAATATCGTACAAAAATACGAGAGCACTCCCGCAAAGTCGGCGGAAATGGACATTCCATAGGACTACATCGCGAGCAGGCTCACGCCTACAAGAGAACCGTTTCCTTCACACAGTCAGCGGCGAACACAACCCCAATGCAGGAGCGAGCCTGCTCGCGAAGGCGTCAGTCGAAGCAATCCCCTCATCAGCAACCAACCGAAAATTCAGTCGCAACCCCGTCCCGCTGTTCTCCGCCCACAACGTCCCGCCCTGGCGCTGCACCGCATTCCTGGCAATGCTCAACCCCAACCCGAACCCGCCATTGCCCGGCCGCGCCCCATCCAGTCGGATGAACGGATCAAAAATCCGCTGCAGATCCCCGCCAGCCACCCCGCCCCCCTGATCCTCCAGACACAGATGCCAATAACTCCCCTCCCGTCGCCCATCCAAGCGCACGATCCCGCCCTCAGGCGAGTGACGAATGGCATTGCGCAAAATGTTTTCCAGCGCCTGCGCCAGCGTATTGAGATTGCCGCGCACCCAGCACGACGCTTCGACGGAGCACTGCAATTGCAGACTTGACCAGCCGCTTTCATAACAGGCGTTATCGGTGAGCATTTCCCACAGCGCCTGGATCTGGATGGCCTCATCCGGCAACGGTGAGCGGTCAGTATCCAGCCAGGCCAGTTGCAGCGTGTCTTCGACCAACCGTTGCATGCCGTCGACTTCACGCCCGATGCGCTCGCGCAATTGCACCAGGCTTTGCTCGCTTTCGCTGGCCACGCGCAGTCGACTCAGCGGTGTACGCAGTTCATGGGAGAGGTCGCGCAGCAATTGCTGTTGCAGCGCGACGCTCGATTGCAAACGTTCGGACATCGAGTCGAACGCCCGGGCCAGTTCGCCGAGTTCGTCCGGTCGCTGGGTGATACCGCTCGACAGTCGCACATTCAATTGATCGGCGCGCCAGGCGTTGGCCTGTTCACGCAGGTTGTTCAGCGGCACCACCAGCAGGCGATACAGGCCAACGCACAGTAATAAAGTGAACAGGCCGGGAATCACGCCGTTGGTGATCACCCGCCAGAACACTCGATATTTGCCCGGCAGAAAACGCTCGGGGAGTTCGATCACCAGACTGCCAACGGAGGGGGCTTGGGGAAACGGTATGCGCAGCCACGGCCGCCCCTGCTTGTGGATCGGCCAATCGAGCCCGCGCAGAAAAGTCAGGTGCTGGATTTCCCGGTCATTGAGCGGCTCATTGCTCAACGATTGCAAGTTGCTGCCGATCACGCCGACCCAGGCGGCTTCGCGCAACTCCATGCTCTGCAACCAGCTATCGACGCCTTCGCGCCGGCCCCGCTGCCAAGCCTGCTCGGCTTCGCTGGCATAACGCATCAAGGTGCCACGCGCCTCGCTGGAGAGAAACTGATTGCGTTGCTCCATGTACCGGCCCCATGACCAGCTCAGCCAGATCATCAGCAAACAGAACGCCACCAACAGAAAGGCCAGCTTCCAGAACAGCGAATGACGCCCCGGCAGTTCAGACACTTTCATCAGCGGCACTCAACACATAGCCCTTGCCCCAGACCGTGCGCACTTCGCGCTCGGTATAACCGATGGCCTTGAGTTTGCGGCGGATCTGGCTGATGTGCATATCGAGGCTGCGGTCATGGGCCGCGTAGCCGCGTTGCAGAACATGCTGATAAAGGAAGGCCTTGCTCAGCACCTCCTCATTATTGCGATCGAGGGTTTCCAGCAGGCGGAATTCGCTGCGGGTCAGCCCCGCCGGTTGTTCGCGAAAAAACACATCGCTCTGTTGATCGTCGAAGCGCAGCGTACCCGGCGCCACGGGCACGGCTACAGGCGCCGGGCGACGATCCAGGGCCACCCGCCGCAGAATCGCTTCGATGCGCACATGCAATTCGGCCATGCTGAACGGTTTGGGCAAATAGTCATCGGCGCCCAAGCGGAAACCACTGATGCGATCAGCCTCGGCCCCCAGCGCCGACATCAGCAGCACTGGCGTCGAATGACTCTGGCGCAACTGGGTCAGCACCTTGAGACCGTCCAGCCCGGGCAGCAGAATATCCACCAGCACCACGTCGAACGGTTGGTGCTGAGCGATGTTCAGACCTTCCTGGCCGTTCTGGCACCACGTCACCTGAAAGCCGCTGCGGCCCAGGTGTTCGTGAACGTAGGCCCCCAGGACCGGATCGTCTTCGATGGAAAGAATGCGTGGCTGAACGACGGAAACAGGATTCATGAGTATCTGCAAATAATTCTCAGTTGAGCGCGATTATTCAAGATTGAGGGACATCGGGCAACCCAAGCCTGGCCTGCCGGACAAACGCGCACCGATGCACAGACCGACCACGACACCATTTTTCCGAAGATTGCCCGCGAGCAAATCGCTACACTGCGCCCATGCCGCGTGCCGGATGCACGCATGAGTCAACAGATCAGCGGGATGCAGGAGACAGGTGTGCTCAAGAAACTGGGAATCAAAGGTCGCGTGATGCTGCTGACCTTGTTGCCGACCAGCCTGATGGCGCTGGTGCTGGGTGGTTATTTCACCTGGACGCAGCAGTCCGACTTGCAGACCCAATTGATGCAGCGTGGCGAAATGATCGCTGAGCAACTGGCGCCGCTGGTAGCTCCCGCCATGGGCCATGGCAACAACGAATTGCTCGAACGCATTGCCACCCAGTCGCTCGAACAACCGGACATGCGCGCGGTGACCTTCCTCGCGCCGGATCGCACGCCGCTGGCCCACGCCGGCCCCACCATGCTCAATCAGGCGCCGAGCGGCGACAGCGCCCAACTGCAAAGACGCAGCGGCAATGACGCGACTCGTTACCTGATGCCGGTCTTCGGCAGACACCGCAACCTTGCCGGTGAGGTGATCCCCGAAGAGTCCGACCGCCTGCTGGGCTGGGTCGAACTGGAGCTGTCCCACAACGGCATGCTGCTGCGCGGTTATCGCAGCCTGTTCGCCAGCCTGCTGCTGATCGCCGCAGGCCTCGCTGGTGCGGCTTTGCTCGCATTGCGCATGGGGCGCACCATCAACCGCCCGCTGGGCCAGATCAAACAAGCCGTCGCGCAACTCAAGGATGGTCATCTGGAAACCCGCCTGCCACCCCTTGGCAGCCAGGAGCTCGATGAGCTGGCGTCGGGCATCAACCGCATGGCCGGCACCCTGCAAAACGCCCGCGAAGAATTGCAGCACAGTGTCGATCAAGCCACCGAAGACGTGCGCCAGAACCTGGAAACCATCGAGATCCAGAACATCGAACTGGACCTGGCCCGTAAGGAGGCGCTGGAGGCAAGCCGGATCAAATCCGAGTTCCTCGCCAACATGAGCCACGAGATTCGCACGCCGCTCAATGGCATTCTCGGCTTCACTCACCTGTTGCAGAAAAGCGAACTGACGCCGCGTCAGCTCGATTATCTGGGCACCATTGAAAAGTCCGCCGACAGCCTCCTGGGCATCATCAACGAGATCCTCGATTTCTCGAAAATCGAAGCCGGCAAACTGGTGCTCGACCATATCCCGTTCAACCTGCGCGATCTGTTGCAGGACACCTTGACGATTCTTGCCCCGGCCGCCCACGCCAAACAGCTTGAACTGGTCAGCCTGGTGTACCGCGACACGCCACTGTCGCTGGTCGGCGACCCGTTGCGCCTGAAGCAGATCCTCACCAACCTAGTCAGCAACGCGATCAAGTTCACCCGCGAAGGCACCATCGTCGCGCGAGCCATGCTTGAGGAAGAACACGAGGACAGTGTGCAACTGCGCATCAGCATTCAGGACACCGGCATCGGCTTGTCGAGCCAGGACGTACGGGCGTTGTTCCAGGCCTTCAGTCAGGCTGACAACTCGCTGTCGCGCCAACCCGGTGGCACCGGTCTGGGTCTGGTGATTTCCAAGCGACTGATCGAACAGATGGGCGGCGAAATCGGCGTCGAGAGCACGCCGGGCGAAGGCTCGGAATTCTGGATCAGCCTGAGCCTGCCCAAGGCCCGCGACGATGCCGAAGACCTGCCCTCGGCGCCGCTGCTCGGACGTCGGGTGGCGGTGCTGGAAAACCACGAACTGGCGCGTCAGGCGTTGCAGCATCAACTGGAAGACTGCGGCCTCAATGTCACACCGTTCAACACCCTGGAAAGCCTGACCAATGGCGTCACCGGCGCGCATCAGACCGATCAGGCGATTGATCTGGCGGTAATCGGCATCACCAGCAACGACATGTTGCCGGAACGTCTGAACCAGCATATCTGGGATCTCGAACACCTGGGTTGCAAAGTGTTGGTGCTGTGCCCGACCACGGAACAGACGCTGTTCCATCTGTCGGTGCCCAATCCGCACAGCCAACTGCAAGCCAAACCGGCCTGCACGCGCAAACTGCGCCGGGCGCTATCGGATCTGGCCAACCCGCGCCAACCACGCACCGAACCCGGCGAGCCGCTGTCGAGTCGCGCGCCGCGAGTGCTTTGCGTCGATGACAACCCGGCCAACCTGTTGCTGGTGCAAACCCTGCTCGAAGACATGGGCGCCAAGGTCCTCGCCGTGGAAAGCGGTTACGCCGCAGTCAAAGCGGTACAGACCGAATCCTTCGACCTGGTACTGATGGACGTGCAAATGCCGGGCATGGACGGCCGTCAGAGCACCGAAACCATCCGCCAGTGGGAAAGTGAGCGGCATTGCACGCCGCTGCCGATCGTCGCCCTCACCGCCCACGCCATGGCCAACGAAAAACGTGCGTTACTGCAAAGCGGCATGGACGACTACCTGACCAAACCGATCAGCGAACGGCAACTGGCGCAGGTCGTGTTGAAGTGGACCGGTCTGGCCCTGCGCAATCAGGGGCCGGAGCGGGCCAGCGAAAGCACTGCCGGCCAAAACGAACTGCCGGTACTCGATCACGAGGAAGGTTTGCGTCTGGCTGCCGGTAAAGCAGATCTGGCGGCGGACATGCTGGCGATGTTGCTGGCCTCGCTGGAGGCCGACCGCGAAGCCATCCGCAATGCACGCGACAGCCACGATCAGAATGCACTGATCGAACGAGTCCATCGCCTGCACGGCGCCACACGCTACTGCGGCGTACCGCAATTGCGCGCCGCCTGTCAGCGCAGCGAAACCCTGCTCAAACAGGACGACCCAAAAGCCGCGCAAGCGCTCGATGAACTGGAGCGAGCGATGAACCGACTGGCAGCGCAAGCGAGGATCAGCGCCTGATCCAGCGCAATGCCGGTCGACGCAGACCCGGCTAAAGTGGATTCGGGTGCTTCAACCCGGGTCGATGTTCCAGGAGGATTCAATGCGCACAATCGTTTTCAGCAGCCAGGCCTACGACCGCGACAGTTTTCTCGCGGCCGACTGCCCGACGGACATCGAACTGCATTTTCAACCTGCCCGGCTCAGCCTCGACACCGCCGCACTGGCCGACAGGCACGAGGTGGTTTGCGCGTTCATCAATGACGATCTCGGCGCGGCGGTGCTGGAGCGACTGGCCGCCGGCGGCACCCGATTGATTGCCTTGCGCTCGGCCGGTTACAACCATGTCGATCTGGCCGCAGCCAAACGTCTCGGCCTGACCGTCGTGCGTGTCCCGGCCTACTCGCCCCATGCCGTGGCCGAACATGCTGTCGCACTGATCCTGGCCCTCAACCGACGCTTGCACCGCGCGTACAACCGCACCCGCGAGGGCGATTTCAGCCTGCACGGGCTGACCGGTTTCGATCTGGTCGGCAAGACCGTCGGCATCGTCGGCACCGGGCAGATCGGCGCCACGTTCGCGAAAATCATGCACGGTTTCGGCTGTAAATTGCTGGCCTGTGATCCGTATCCAAACCCCGACGTCCTGGCACTCGGCGCACGCTATCTGAGCCTGCCGGAGTTGCTCGCGCAATCGCGAATCGTCAGCCTGCACTGCCCGCTCAACGAGCAAAGCAAACACCTGATCAACCGTGATTCACTGGCGCACATGCAAGCCGGCGCCATGCTGATCAACACCGGGCGCGGCGCTTTGGTCGACACGCCAGCGTTGATCGACGCCTTGAAGGACGGGCAGCTCGGCTACCTGGGGCTGGATGTGTATGAAGAAGAAGCGCAGTTGTTTTTCGAGGATCGCTCCGACCTGCCGTTGCAGGACGACGTGTTGGCGCGATTGCTGACCTTTCCGAACGTGATCATCACCGCGCATCAGGCGTTTCTGACGCATGAAGCGCTGGGCGCGATTGCCGCAACGACCCTGCACAACATCGCGACCTGGGCGGCGGGATCGCCGCAAAATCAGGTCGAGGGTTGAGGGTTTAACGTTTTATTTCGGTGATAGCGAGGACGCCAGAATCAGTAGCGCCAGCCAGCCGAAGCCGAAAAGCCGCTGCTTCGCCGAGTGCCCGCTGCGCAGCAGAAACCAGACGAAAACCATCGGCAACAGGAACACCATGATCTTCAGCCAGCTTTCCACCGGACGGCTGCCATCTTCATTGATGGGCCGCGCAACCGTTTGTTCGGCCTGTTGCCGACGCCGACGCCCCGCTGCGGCCGGCATGACTTTTGGCAAAGGCTCAGGCGCCGGAGGGACAAATGCCTCGGGCACGGCCTGGTTACGCGGCAGACTGCCGAAAGAAATCGTCGAAGGCTGAACGGGGGCCGCTGCGGTCTGGGCTTGTGCGTGGGTTGGCTGCTCTGCCAGAGGAGCCCCGCAATGAATGCACGCCGAGGCTTCTGAGCTGATGTTGCGCTTGCATTCATAACATTCGATAAGCGCCATGTTCCGTTCCTTCAGAGTCGAGGGCGGCAGTTTGCCATGTGTGCAAGCCGATTTGAACCTGATCGAAGGTCACAAGCGTGCGTCATTCTGCAACGTGGCCCGTGCTAGCATGTCGCGCATATTTGGAGGACCCATGGTCGAACACGATTTCCGCTACAACCTGATGAACCCGCAACACACCCTCACCGAATGCCGCGCCCTTGTTCCGGGCCGCTATCAGGTCACCGGCAATGGTGGCTCGATCCGCATCGGTGACGCCCTGTTGGTCACCCTCAAAGGCAGCAAGGACTTGTCCATGCGCCTGACCGTCGAAACCGTCCGCCACCTGATCAATCCGCCGGGCCAATGGACCGCGATGACCACGGGCCCGGTGTTCGGCGAACTGGCGATTCACACCTGGCAGGTCAACTGCGACAGCTGCGCCAAAGAGCTGAGCTTTGAATTCGCCGTCGACGCCAAGCTGGGCAAAACCGCAGAAAAACCAGCGGCTACGGCGCGCATCGCCGAACTGGGCTGGAAAGCCGTTGGCGACAAGCACCTGTGCCCGAAATGCCAGGAGCCTGCGTGATGAAACGCCTTGCCCTGGCCGCTCTGGTCGGTGTTGGCCTGATGGGCTGCGCCGCGGAGCCTGTGCAGTTGCAACAGAACCGCAGCTACATTCTGGAGTGGATCGGCGAGCGGCCGTTGATGGATTACAGCCATCTGACCGTGACACTTGGCGATGATGGTCGCGCCTATGGCAACGGCGGCTGCAACCATTGGTTCGCGCCTTACACGCTCGATGGCAACAAGTTGAGCTTCGGCAAGATCGGCAAGACCCGCAAGCTGTGCGCACCGGCACTGATGGAGCAGGAGCAGCGTTTCCTGCAGGCATTGGAAGGCGTGCAGCGCTGGGACATCTCGCCCATCGAGCAGATGCGCTTCTGGCCGGCGCAAGGCAAACCGCTGCGCTGGTGGCTGGAAGAGGGTTGATCATTTGTGGTGAGGGGACTTATCCCCTCACCACTGAAGCTCGCTTTCGGCAAAAGCTCGGCGTGCCTACTGGGTAGCCTGCAACGCCTCAAGCCTGGCCATCACCCCGGCCGCCGTCTGCTCACCCAGCAACTGCTCCCGCACCTTGCCTTTGTTGTCGATGATGTAAGTCACCGGCAACGCCTCGCTGCGCGGCAACTCGAACAACTCCGCCGGATCCTGCGCCAGCACGGTGAACTGGATGCCCAGTTTTTCGCTGGCGCTCTTCAGCTCTTCCCCCTGCACGTTGTCGAAGTTGACCCCGAACACGCCGACGTTCTTGCTCTTGAGCTCGTCTGCCAGATGGTTGAGCTCCGGAATTTCGGTCCGGCACGGCCCGCACCATTCGGCCCAGTAGTTGAGCACCACCCATTGTTTGTCCAGGCGCTCGGACGCCACCTTCTGACCATTCTGGTCGATGCCGTAATCATTGCCGCAGCCCCCCAGCATCAACGCCCCGATCATGGTCAATGCCGCTGCCAATCGCCGTGTCATGTCGTGTTCCTTGTGAAAATTTGAATGCGCCTGCGACCCATCGTCTCTGAAGGTTCTGGATTGTGCGCTGCACAGTTAGAATAGCCGCCACTTTACGCCAGAAGCGACCCGCCATGACCGATCTGACGCTTTATCACAATCCGCGCTGCTCGAAATCCCGCGGCGCACTGGAACTGCTGGAAGCCCGCGGCCTGACCCCGATCGTCGTGCGTTACCTCGAAACCCCGCTGGATGCGGCGCACATCAAGGCGCTGCTCGGCAAGCTGGGGATCAGCGCACGGCAACTGCTGCGCACCGGGGAAGATGAATACAAAATGCTTCAGCTCGCCGACAGTAGCCTCAGCGAAGATCAACTGATCGCCGCCATCGCCCAGCATCCAAAACTGATGGAGCGACCGATTCTTGAAGCCGGCGACAAAGCCGTCATCGGCCGTCCACCGGAACAGATTCTGGAGTTGCTGCCGTGAGCGCGCCGTACATTCTGGTGTTGTATTACAGCCGCAGCGGCTCGACCAACGAGATGGCGCGGCAGATTGCCCGCGGCGTCGAGCAGGCCGGTCTTGAAGCACGCCTGCGCACCGTGCCGGCGATCTCCACCGAATGCGAAGCCGTGGCCTCGGACATCCCTGATGAAGGTGCGCTCTACGCCACCCTTGATGATCTGAAGAATTGCGCCGGACTGGCCCTCGGCAGCCCCACCCGATTCGGCAACATGGCCGCACCGCTCAAGTACTTCCTCGATGGCACCAGCAATCTGTGGCTGACCGGCGCACTGGTCGGCAAACCGGCCGGCGTGTTCACCTCCACCGCCAGCCTGCACGGCGGTCAGGAAACCACGTTGCTGTCGATGATGCTGCCCCTGCTGCACCACGGCATGCTGATCACCGGCCTGCCGTACAGCGAATCGGCGCTGCTGGAAACCCAGGGCGGCGGCACGCCTTACGGTGCCAGCCATCATGCCGGGGCTGATGGTAAAAGCGGTCTGGATCAGCACGAAGTGGCGCTGTGTCGCGCACTCGGCCTGCGTCTGGCCAAGACAGCCCAAAAACTGGAGGACTGACATGGCCAGGAAGCCGAAGATTCTACCCTCCGTCGCGTGGCTCGAGCCGCGCGTCAAAGCGATGCGGATTATCAGTCTGTTGTGCTTTTTCGGCCTGGCCGGATTGCTCGCCGCTTACTACCTGATCTTTGCCGACCTGCACGGTGCGCGACCGTGGGTGATTCTGCTGGTCGAACTGGTCCCGTGGATCGTCCTCGCACCGGCCATGATCATAGGCAGCGCTCGCGGACATTCGTGGATGTGCTTTGTGGTGAATCTGTATTTCATCAAAGGCGCGCTGGCGGCGTATGACCCGAACCGGCAGTTGTTCGGCATTCTGGAGATGCTCGCGAGCCTGGCAGTGTTCTGCTCGGCGCTGCTGTATGTGCGGTGGCGGTATCAGTTGAATCGCAAACTGGCGGGTGAAGGCGAGATTTGCGGCGCCTGAGCCGGCGCCTTCGCGAGCAAGCCCGCTCCCACAGGGGATCCGTGGCGTCCACAGATCCCCTGTGGGAGCGGACTTGCTCGCGAAGGGGCGGACTCGGTGTCAGTGATTGACGGTATAAGCCAGCATCATCGAAATCTGGCTCATCGGCCGGCCGCCACTCTCTTCATGCCACTGGTTGAACACATTCTGCACAATGGCCAGATCGCGCAGGCTGGTCGGCGCCTTGTCGACGACCTTCTGCGCATTCAACGCCGCGACCACGTCGTAGCTCGGCACAAACGTATCCTTGCCGACCATGCGCAAAAACCGTGGCGCCGATAGCCCGCCCAACTGATGGCCGTGCTTTTTCAGGTAGGTCCACAGACCGACAATATCGGTCACCGGCCAGTCGGCAATCAACGCGCCGAAACTGCCCTTCTCCTTCTCCACATCCAGAATGAACTGCGCATTGCGCGGCACACTCTTGAGCTTGCCCAAGTGGCGGATGATCCGCGCGTCCTGCATCAAGCGTTCAAGGTGCTCGGCGCTCATCAGCACGACTTTTTCCGGGTCGAACTTGAAGAACACCTCTTCAAACGCCGGCCATTTGGCGTCGACCAAGCTGTGCTTGAGCCCGGCGCGAAACACGCGCAGGGCCATGGTCGAGAGGTAGCGATCATCGCTGATCTTGCGCAGTTGCGCCGGGGTCTTGGGAACGGGCAGATGGGCTTCCAGTTCAGCCGCTGAACCAAAACGGTTCAGACAGTATTCGTGCAGCCACTTGTAATCGCGCATGCCCTCTCCTGTTGAGTGAAGCGAAGAAACCAATGTGTGCGGGCAAGCCCGCTCCCACAGGGATGGTGTTTACAGGTTGACGACGTTAACGAAGCGCGAAGCCGCCGTTTCGTCGATCTTCAGGCTGGTGAAGTCGAACAGGTTGCGGTCAGCCAGTTGCGACGGCACCACATTCTGCAAACTGCGGAAGATGCTTTCGGTGCGCCCCGGAGTCTTGCGATCCCAGTCCTGAAGCATTTCCTTGACCACCTGACGCTGCAGGTTTTCCTGCGAACCGCAGAGGTTGCACGGGATGATCGGGAATGCCTTGAAGTCCGAGTACGCCTGAATGTCCTTCTCGTTGCAGTAGGCCAGCGGGCGGATTACCACGTTGCGACCGTCGTCGGCGCGCAGCTTGGGCGGCATCGCCTTGAGCGAGCCGTTGAAGAACATGTTGAGGAAGAACGTTTCGACGATGTCGTCGCGGTGATGACCGAGGGCCATTTTGGTCGCACCGATTTCATCGGCAAAGGTGTACAGCGTGCCACGACGCAGGCGCGAGCACAGCGAGCAGGTGGTCTTGCCTTCCGGAATCAGCTCTTTGACCACCGAGTAAGTATCCTTCTCGACGATGTGGTACTCGACGCCCAGTTCTTTGAGGTAGGCCGGCAGCACGTGCTCCGGGAAGCCCGGCTGCTTCTGGTCCATGTTCACGGCGACGATCTCGAACTTGATCGGCGCAACCTTCTGCAGGTGCATCAGTACGTCGAGCATGGTGTAGCTGTCCTTGCCCCCGGACAGGCAGACCATGACCTTGTCGCCGTCTTCGATCATGTTGAAATCGGCGACCGCTTCGCCGGCCAGGCGGCGCAGGCGCTTTTGCAGTTTGTTCTGATTGACCGTAAGAGTGCCCATGACGCGAAATCCGTGAGGTGTGACGAAAGGCCGGCATTTTACGCAAAAACCCTGAGGTTGTGGTCACAGGTTGTCGCCACTGGCCGATTCGCCTTTTACAGACCCCACGGCGATTAACCCGTGTGTTTACAGCGCGATTTGCTCTAACCCCCTGGTCCCGGTGCGGTTCAGACCTTTCTATACTGCGACGTAAGGTCGCACGCATTTGAAGACCTGAACTTGCTCGGCCTCATTGGCCCGTAGGCGCTCCGCTGGGGGGCGATGGCAATAACAAGAGGAGTGACTGGCATGATCCATCACGTAGTGGGACTTTTTACCCACCCCGATCAGGAATGGAAAGAAATCCGTGGCGACCAAGAGGAAAGCATCAGCCACATGTACCTGACGCACACGCTGATCCTGGCGGCCATCCCGGCTGTCTCGGCCTTCATCGGCACCACTCAGGTCGGCTGGGTGATCGGCAACCGCGCCCCCGTGATGCTCACGGTCGAAAGCGCGATCTGGATGACGGTCATGTCTTATCTGGCGATGCTCGGCGGCGTCGCGGTCATGGGGGCCTTCGTGCACTGGATGGCGCGCACCTATGACGCCAACCCGAGCCTGGCCCGTTGCGTTGCATTCGCCACTTACACCGCGACACCGCTGTTCGTCGGCGGGTTGGCGGCGTTGTATCCGCATATGTGGCTGGGGATGATCGTCGGTACGGCGGCCATCTGCTACACGGTGTATCTGCTCTATGTCGGTCTTCCGACCTTCATGAATATTCCATCCGACGAGGGTTTTCTGTTTTCCAGCTCGGTGCTGGCGGTGGGCCTGGTGGTGCTCGTGGCCATCATGGCGTTCACCGTGATCATCTGGGGGCTGGGCGTCGGCCCGGTCTATACCAACTAGAAAAGCGTCCTGCCTGAGAAAAACCAGACCTGCCAATAGAGGCCGCCGCAAGGCGGCCTTCTCGCGTGCAGGATGACCATTCGGCAGTTCGGCGATTCGCAAGTCCCAAGGGTTGCGGCATACTCGACACCTCTGGAGATCCATCAAGCATGCCCGAGCAACTCAATACCCGCGTCGAAGACTGCTACCAACTCGCTGAATCCTTTTTCAAACGTCACTTCCAACGCCCTGTGGTGAGCCTCAAGCTGCGCGGGCAAAAAGCCGGGGTCGCGCATCTGCACGAGAACCTGCTGCGCTTCAACCCACAGCTGTACCGGGAAAACACCGAGCATTTCCTCAAGCAGACCGTGGCCCATGAAGTCGCGCACCTGATCGCCCATCAACTGTTTGGCGACCGCATTCAGCCCCACGGCGAGGAGTGGCAACTGATCATGCGCGGCGTTTATGAACTGCCGCCGGATCGCTGCCATACCTATCAAGTCAAACGCCGCAGCGTGACGCGCTATATCTATAAATGCCCGTGTGCAGACAGCGATTTTCCGTTTTCGGCGCAGCGTCACAGCCTGGTGCGGCAGGGGCGGCGGTATTTGTGCCGGCGGTGCCGGAACACGTTGGTATTCAGTGGTGAAATGCGGGTGGAATAAGTGTTGTTACAACTGGCCCCATCGCTAGCACTGGCTCTAAAGAATTACTTTGGCAACACGCCATTCGGTAATCCGCTGCGCACTAAACCCCAACGCCCCCAACACCTGATCCGTATGCTCCCCCAACACCGCCCCGACATGCCGCGGCGCCGGTAAAGCCTCGGAAAACTTCAGCGGACACGCCATCTGCGCCTGCGTCGTGCCATCTCCCCGCGGCACCTGCGTCACCAGTTCCCGCGCCTGCAACTGTGGATGCTGCAGCGCCTCACCCAGGCTCAACACCGGCTCGACACAGGCATCGAGCCCGGCAAACAGCGCGCACAGTTCGGCAAAGTCATGCTTCTCGAATTCAACCTTCAACGCCTCCTTGAGCGCCTGCTGTTGCTCAGGCTTGGGTGACAGGCCGTACGCCGCCAGCTCCGGCCGGCCCAGCGCCGTACACAGTGGCTGCATGAAACCCGGCTCCAAGCTGCCCACCGACATCCAGCGCCCATCGCGGGAACGGTAATAGTCGTAGAAGCTGCCGCCATTGAGCATCTGGTCTTCCCACCCCGGCTCCTCGCCGCAAGCCAGATAGCCGGCGCCGGCCATGGCATTGAGGCTGAAGGCGCAGTCCGTCATGCTCACGTCCAGATGCGTGCCCTGCCCGGTTTGCTGACGCGCAATCACCGCCGCCAACAGACCGACAACCCCATGCAGCGAGCCGCCGGCGACATCGGCCACCTGCATGCCCAGCGGCAGAGGCCCGCTGTCGGCGCGGCCGGTGTAACTGGACAGCCCGGCCAGGGCCAGATAGTTAATGTCGTGGCCGGCGCGATCCTTGTAAGGCCCGGTCTGGCCGTAACCGGTGATCGACACGTAAATCAGCTTCGGATTGATGGCTTTCAACGCCTCGTAACCCAGCCCCAAACGCTCCATCACACCGGGGCGAAACTGCTCAAGCACAATGTCGTAATCGCCCAGCAACTGCTTGATCACGTCCAGCGCCGCGGGCTGTTTCAAGTCCAGCGCCAGGCTGCGCTTGTTGCGATTGAGATACGCGTGGCTGGCTGATACCCCGCCGTCATGGGGCGGCAGCACCCGCAGCAGATCCATGCGCGTGGGCGACTCGATGCGCAGCACGTCGGCGCCCATGTCCGCCAGCAGCAGCGAGGCGAAGGGCCCCGGCAACAACGTCGAGAAATCCAGAATCTTCAGTGAGGCCAGCGGTGCGGACATGGGCGATCTCCTTGTGCGATGCACTCAGCCTAGGCAGCTAACCGCCATGCGGCAATCACCGGATGTGTCAGTAAACATGACCGTTGTGCTCAAATCGCAGGCCAAAAAAAACCCGCCGAAGCGGGTTTTTTCATGCAAGCACGAGTTAGCTGACGCTGTTAGGGGTTGGGCCTTCAGCCACACCCAGGTCATCTTCTTCACGCACATCGGAGATACCACGACCGCCCGAGGCCAGCTCGGATTGCAGCACGTCGGTGTCCAGCTCATTCACCCACTTGGCCACAACGAGGGTGGCAACGGCGTTGCCGACCAGGTTGGTCAGCGCGCGAGCTTCAGACATGAAGCGGTCGATACCCAGGATCAGCGCCAGACCGGCCACCGGCAGGTGACCGACCGCCGACAGCGTGGCCGCCAGCACGATGAAGCCCGAACCGGTGACACCGGCAGCGCCTTTGGAGGACAGCAGCAGCACCAGCAGCAGGGTGATCTGGTGAGTGATGTCCATGTGGGTGTCGGTCGCTTGAGCGATGAACACGGCCGCCATGGTCAGGTAGATCGAAGTACCGTCGAGGTTGAACGAGTAACCGGTCGGGATCACCAGACCCACAACGGATTTCTTCGCGCCCAGACGCTCCATCTTGATCAGCATGCGTGGCAGCGCCGACTCGGACGAGGAAGTACCCAGCACGATCAGCAGTTCTTCACGGATGTAGCGAACCAGTTTCAACACGCTGAAACCATGCGCGCGGCAGATGGAGCCCAGCACCACGACGACGAACAGTACGCAGGTGATGTAGAAGCAGATCATCAGTTGACCCAACTGCACCAGCGAGCCGACACCGTAAGCACCGATGGTGAAGGCCATGGCACCCAGCGCACCGAGCGGCGCCAGTTTCATGATCATGTTGATGATGTTGAACATCACATGCGCGAAGCGATCAATCAGGTCCAGCAGCGGACGGCCGTAGGAACCGAGGCGATGCAGGGCGTAACCGAAAATCACCGAGAACATCAGCACTTGCAGGATATCGCCAGTGGCGAATGCACCGACAATGGTGTTCGGGATGACGTTAAGCAGGAAACCGACGATGCTCTGGTCTTTACTGGCCGTCACATAGGAGGCGATTTTCGAGGCATCCAGCGTTGTCACGTCGATGTGCATGCCGGCGCCCGGCTGCACAACGTTGACCACCACCAGACCGATCAGCAAGGCGATGGTGGAAACCACTTCGAAGTACAACAGCGCGTAGCCGCCGGTCTTGCCCACCGACTTCATGCTCTGCATACCCGCGATACCGCTGACAACGGTACAGAAGATGATCGGCGCGATGACCATTTTGATCAGTTTGATGAACCCGTCACCCAGCGGCTTGAGCGCCACACCGGTCTGCGGATAGAAGTGACCGACCAGAATGCCGATGGCGATGGCAACGATCACCTGGAAATACAGGGATTTATACAGTGGCTGACGAGTCGTCATTGCAAGTGTCCTCAAGCGTCTCGCTGGGCAACATCCATCTGTTGTCCGCAAAACCTTAAATTGCGAACCCTCCTGCACTGGAGGGATTTGTTGTGTCGAATGGCGCTTTATCCTGCGGATCAACGCACGCTTCTGACACTCCTATCGCAAGCGTCGTGCCACGTTGGTGCATTTCGCGGCAAGCCTTTTGATATCAGGGATTGCAGGCTCATCGATGTCAGCGTTCGTCGCCCCTGCCCTGGCGGATTTCCGCCAACCCACCGCTTCTCGTCCTACAATTTGGCGGAAATCCGCCTTGTTGCCCTTGATGCACCCCGGCTACCATCCGGCGCCTGAGAAAGGATTTGCCGCTTATGCGCGAACGCACCATTGCCAGCCATTTCGCCCGTGCCGCCCTCGGCGGCGCACGTCGCTCAGGGTTCGACTATTCGGGCCTGTTGCAGCAACTGGGGATCAGCCCTGAATTGCTCGACGAGCCTCGTGCACGCATTGCCCCGGAGCAGTTCACCCGTTTGATCCAGGCACTGTGGCTGGTGCTGGACGACGAATACCTGGGATTGGGCAACGCACCAAGCAAACCCGGCAGCTTCGCCATGATGTGCCACGCCTCGATTCATTGCCGCAACCTGGAGAAAGCCCTGCAACGCGGTTTGTTGTTCTACAGCCTGTTCCCCCAGGCCCCGCGCCTGACCCTGAGCCGCGAAGACGAATGGGTGCGGCTGAGCCTTGACGATTCGCAGCTATGGGACCCGGATCACTTTCTCAGCGAGAGCCTGCTGGTGATCTGGCATCGCCTGGGCAGTTGGCTGATCGGCCAGCGCATTCGCCTGGAACACGCCACGTTCAGCTATGCGAAACCGGCGCATGGCGCTGAATACGATCTGCTGTTCCCCTGCCCCACGACGTTCGGCACCGCGCAAAGCAGCCTGCTGTTTCACAGTCGCTACCTGCCCATGCCCTTGCTGCAGGACGAACGCACCCTCAAGCATTTCCTCGAACGCTCCCCGGCGGATCTGCTGTCACGCCCGGATGACGGCGACAGCCTGAGCAGCCGCTTGCGTCGCTTGCTCAGCCGCGACACGGCGAACTGGCCGGATCTGGAAGCGGTGGCCGCGCACCTGCACATCAGCCCGCAGACCCTGCGTCGGCATTTGCGCGAGGAAGGCAGCAGTTTTCAGGAGTTGAAAGATCAGTTGCGGCGGGATATCGCCATCTACCATTTGGGGCGGGCGGATCTGTCGTTGCAACAGATCGCCGAGCAGTTGGGGTTTTCCGAACCGTCGGCGTTTCACCGCGCGTTCAAGAAATGGACAGGGCTGACGCCGGGGGCTTATCGGGCGCAGGAACATTGAGCGTAAAAGATCACAGATCTTCAGCAGTTCCTGCGAATTGGAATGCAAACTGCTGTAGTCGCCGAGACTGCGATCCTTTGACTTCAGATCACCCCGGCAGACCGAGATACTCGTCCCCCGGAACCGGTTTCACAGAACCTGGTTCAACATGCTCGAGAACGCCTCCAAAAGGGGTATCGAGTCCCCCCGCTAATACCGGCTGCAAAGAGATCACCCAAACGGTCCCGTCCTCATGACAGGAAACATACCCGAGTGAATCATCGGGACTGATCGCCATACGAAGTGGCAGCCGTCCTACGGGTATTCTCTGGATGACAGCGCCAGATTGAATATCAATGGTCGAGACGGTATGCGTATGAGGATTACAGCAGTAAGCACGTGTACCGCGATGGTTGACCACGATGCCCCTGGCGAGCCCGGTAACGGGTATAGCCCTGATCAATGCGCCATTGTGAGCATTGACCTGCACGATTTCCTCCGTCGTGCTCACTACAACATCAGCAAAAATGCTGTTCCCGTCAGGACTCATTGCGAGACCGATAGGCGGCGCCTTCAAGCGGAATGCGGCAATTTGCGTCAGTGACCGGGAATCGATGACGACAATCGAGCTGCTGCTTACTACAGCGACATAAATTCTGCTGCCATCGGGATGAACAACAATCTGGTTCGGTGCCTGGCCAACCGTAATGGTTTTTAGCGATTGCAAGTTGCGCACATCTATCACGTTAACAGTGGCGTCATGCGAGTTACTGACAAACGCAAGCGCTTCGTCCTGGCTCAGGGTGACATTGAAGCAGGCTCTACCTACCGGAAAGCTCGCGATGGTCCGCTCGCTCTCCAGGTCGAGGATTTCCATTAGTTGAGTCTGGTAAAAGCCTGCAAAAGCCCGAGTACCGTCGCGACTCAATGCATGCTGACTCGATGAATCCTGACCGTTGATCGGGATATACCGTTCAACCTTGGCTTTTTCAGTGTCGATCACCGCCAGCGATCTCCCGTTAGCAGGCCCCACGTAGGCTCGTCTGCCATCGCTACTGATGGTAATTCCCTGAATCAGAGCGCCGACGGCAATTACGCCCGGTTGCGCATACGCCATGACAGTCAAAGTCTCGGTTGTCGTATGCCCGCCACTGGAGGCCATCAGAGTGTAAACCCCGCCAGCAGTCGCTCCTTTAATGCCCTCGATGATCAGGGTGCCGTCCGGCTGTGTCGAAAATTCGCGGGTACCGCCTGCCCCATCGGCATATTGGCTGCCTACTGGAAGCACTACCGTGATCTTGCCTACAGCTGGCTGCCCTGATCGCGTAAGGCTGAGTTTGACGTCTTTGACGCGTCCGCCAGGAGCGACGTCATACGGTCCGTTACTGAAGGCGACTTGAGTATCAAGTCGGCCAAGATGAACATCTATCAGCTTGGTTGATGACCGATTGAAATTTCCCAAATGATCGAATACCAGGTAGTCCAGCTGTACGTAACGGCTGTCCCCAATGCGCCGAAACGTGTCCTCGAAAAGCGTTCTGGTCACCGGTGCCGAAGCATCGGTGATCTCCCACTCATCCGTCTCATCACCGGTCTGAAAACGAATACGGTTATAGGGGCGTGGGTTGGAAAAGTTAAATCCGAACTCCACACCTTGCGCAGCCCGTGCAGCGTCGACCCCATCCTTCAGCACATCGGGGGGGATTACCAGATCCAGCCCCTGTGGCGCCGGTTCTCCCGGCGAGCGCAGGTAATACAACACGTTCAAATCCCGTGAGTCTTCGCTATTCCCACTGGGACGAGTGACTTTGTAATGAAACCTGGAAACTCCATTGGGCAACCGTCCGTGCGGTACGTACAGACGGATACGTGACTGCTCCTCTCCCTGTACGATGGTTTTTCCTGCAACCGGAGTGGTCTCGCTATTGATGTACAAGTCAACGCGATCATCGACAGCCATTTTCCACGAACGACTCTGGAGCTCCGCCCATGGATCGACCAGGCACTCCAGGCCCTGCGGCTGTTCATCGTAGAGCGATTTGGGAATGCCACCGTCAGCGGGATCGGCGGTTTTCAACGGAGAGATCCATCCTGGAATGATTACGGGATAAAGTACAAACAACTGGTTCAGCGCCGATGACTGGATATCCATCATGTTCTCCCGCAAGTGTGATTCAACCGAGCCCTCTCGGAGGCGCAACCATCACACACCTACCCCGTCCGACTGACAACTGTCACATCTGACAGGTAAGGTCTGATTTCCGACAGACGGTTATCCTCGTTATACCGCCGGAAAATGAATCCTGAACGCCGCCCCACCCATCGGCGAATCACCCAGCGCCAGTTTGGCGTTGTAGCTTTCGATGATGTCCTTGACCACCGCCAACCCGATGCCCTGCCCCGGATGCTGGGCATCCAGCCGTTCGCCACGCTCGAGAATCCGCGCACGCTGATCCGGTGGTACGCCCGGGCCGTCGTCCTCAACGCATAACTCAACCCCGGCCAAGGTCTCGCGCACGCTGATGCGCACTTCACCCAGACACAGGCGATAAGCGTTTTCCAGCAAGTTGCCCATCATTTCCAGCAGCGCGCCCTGCTCGATCGGCACGTAGCAATGCTCGGGCAGATCGAACGCCACGCGCACATGCTTGTCGCGATACACCTTGTCCAGCGTGTCGCAAAGGCTTTTCAGCACCGGTTGCAAGCGCACCTGATGTCGCACCAGTCCGCTTTTGCGCAAGCTCGCCCGTTGCAGTTGATAGCTGATCTGCTGGCTCATGCGTTCGATCTGGCTTTGCAGCACCCAGGCCTGATCGCGTTCTTCGGGACGTTGAGCCATGTCCTCGCTGACGCCTTGCAGCACCGCCAGCGGCGTTTTCAGACTGTGGGCCAGGTCATCGAGAGAGTCGCGATAGCGGCTGCGTTGCTGGCGCTCACTGAGCAGCAAGCGGTTGAGCGAACCGGTCAGTCGCAGCAGTTCACGCGGGTGTTGTTCGGTGAGGCTTTCGCGGGTGCCGCCTTCGATTTCATCGAGTTCCTGACTGAGTTGGCGCAAGGCTTTAAGGCCCCAGGTCAGACCGATCCACAACAGCGCCAGCAGTACCAGCAAGGCGGCGCCGAAACCCAGGTAAAGATTTTCGCGCAGGCCTTCAAGGGTGCTTTCGTACTCGCGCACCGGTTGCAAGGCAACGATGCTGAACGCAGCGCTTTTGCCGCCGAGCAGTTTGACTTCCACGTCGTAGACGAAGAATTCCTGGCCGCTGGCCTCGCGAATCCGCGCGAACTCGTTGCCGAGGCCGTCATAACGCGGTTTGTAGTTGATCTGCTCTTCCTGGGTGGCTTTCGAACGCCAGACCAGATGCCCTGAACGGTCATAAATGTAACCGAGCAGGCGCAGGTCAGTGAGGTTGAAGCGCTCATCCGGCAACTGCGTAGGCATCACCAGCCGGCCGTTTTCAATGCGTGCGGCGGAGATCAGCGTGGTGACGTCCGACGCCAGACGCTGCTCGATGGAATCCTGCAGCGCCAGGCTGAACGCGCCTTGCATCGCCGGCAGCAAGGCGAGCATGAACAACACCGCCAACGTGGTGGCGGCGAGCATCAAGCGAACACGAAGGGAACGAATCAAGTGCAGCGCTCATTGAACAGGTAGCCGAGACCACGCACGGTGTCGATTGGCTTGAACCCGGCCGGACCTTCGAGCTTGCGGCGCAGGCGGCCGACCAGCACTTCGATCACGTTCGGATCGCGCTCGTCATCGTCCGGATAGAGCTGTTCCATCAAGCGGTCCTTGGGCACCACTTGCTGGTGGTGACGCATCAGGTATTCGAGGATGCGGTATTCGTAAGCGGTCAGCGCCAGCGGTTGCTCGTCGAGGGTAGCCTGTTTGCGATTGAGATCGAGCAGCAACGGGCCGGCGACGATGGTCGATTGCGTGAAACCGCTGGAGCGTCGCAACAAGGCATTCAGGCGCGCGTCGAGTTCTTCGAACTGGAACGGTTTGACCACGTAGTCGTCAGCACCGGCGGCCAGGCCTTCGACCTTGTCCTGCCAGTTACCGCGCGCGGTGAGGATCAGGATCGGGAAGGTCTTGGCGCCTGAGCGCAACTGGCGGATCAGGTCGAGGCCGCCCATGCCCGGCAGACCGAGGTCGATCACCGCCAGGTCAAAATTGAACTGCCCGGTCTGGTACAGCGCCTCTTCGGCATTGGCCACGGACTCGACCACGTGACCGCTCTCCGTCAGACGGGTTTGCAGGTGATGACGCAACAGCGCTTCATCCTCGACGACCAACAGTTTCATATCGCTCTCCTGGGTAAATCAAAATCTCCAACAACACACCTGTGGGAGCGGGCTTGCTCGCGAAGGCGATGTACCAGTCGTCATCTTCATTGACTGATCCACCGCTTTCGCGAGCAAGCCCGCTCCCACATTCAGGCTGACTGCTCTATCAGAAAGAGTAGTTGGCCGACAGGTACGTCTGGGCGCTGCTGGTCAAGCCCAGCGAACCCTGTTTGCTGCCGCCGCGCTCGCTCATCTCGGTGCTGGCGTTGCTACGCAGGTAACGGTAACCGAGTTCTACCGAAGTGTTTTGCGACACTTGCTGCAAAACACCGAACTGGCCGCCGACCGCATAACCGATGTCACTGTCGCGACTGTAGCCTGGCGATTCCTGAGTCAGCTTGGTCAAACCGGCCGTCGCACCGCCGAACAATTTGGTGGTGTTGCCCACCGGATAGAACAGATCGTAGCTACCCAGCAGGTTTTCCTGACGCAGTTTAATGCCATTGTGCGAACCCGACACATTGTCGTAGGTGGCGTAGTAGCGACCCTGACTGTTTTGCTGACCGAGGCGTACGCCGTAGGTATTGTTGCCGTCGATCGCGCCAGTGGCGTCAGGGTGATCGAGGTTGTCGTTCAGGGCATGGGATTTTTTGATCTTGTCGCTGGTCTGGCCGAAGGTCAGGCCGGCGAAGTTCGAAGTCGTGTCGGCATGGGCCGCGATACTGGCGCTCATTACGGTAAATGCCAGCAGCAGTTTGTTTAAACGAGTCATGGTATTTCCTCTTTCACAGTGCTGTTTGGGTATGGCGCAAGGTTACTGCCCCTGTCCTGTACCGCCCCTGAACACTCTCTGAACCTGACCTGAACCAAATCGACTAGGCTGCTCTGACCACTTTTCGATATGGAGACCGACCATGCGCCTGTTCCTCGCCCTCACCCTGCTGGCCGCAAGCTGCCTCACCCACGCGGCGATCAAGACCGAAGAAATCCCCTACCAAAGCGCCGACGGCAGCAAGCTGATGGGTTACTACGCCTACGACGACGCGATCAAAGGCGCCCGTCCCGGCATTGTCGTGGTGCATGAATGGTGGGGCTTGAACGATTACGCCAAGCGCCGCGCACGCGACCTGGCTGAGCTCGGCTACAGCGCGCTGGCGATTGATATGTACGGCGAAGGGAAAAATACCGAGCACCCGAAAGATGCGATGGCGTTCATGCAGGCAGCGACCCAGGACGCCGACGCCGCCAGTAAACGCTTCTCTGCCGGTTTGGACTTGTTGAAAAAACAGCCCCAGACCGACGTGAACAAACTCGCAGCCATCGGCTATTGCTTCGGCGGTGGCGTCGTGTTGAACGCGGCGCGCCAAGGTGTACCGCTGGCGGGGGTGGTGAGTTTCCATGGCGCGCTGGCAACCAAGACGCCGGCCACGCCCGGCAGCGTGAAGGCGAAAATTCTGGTGGAGCATGGTGCGCTGGACAGCATGGTCACGCCGGACAACGTCACCGCGTTCAAGTCGGAAATGGACAAGGCGGGGGCTGACTACAGGTTCGTCAGTCTGGAGGGCGCCAAGCATGGTTTTACCAATCCGGATGCCGATCGCTTGAGCCATGGCGAACACGCAGGGCCGGACATTGGTTACAACAAGGCTGCGGATGAAAAATCCTGGGCGGACATGAAAGCGTTCTTCCAGAAGATCTTTGGTTAAGCCAGCGTTGAGCGTGGTGTGGCCTTCACGCTTGCTCGCGAAGGCCACACCATTGATCTCGACCTTGCCTCGGCTAACCGGCAAAATGCCCGCCATGAATCTCACCCCAACCCTCCCCGCTTGCTGCACCCCGCTCGACGCCCACTGGCCCTTGCCGACGGCGTTGCCCGACACGGTGCTGCTCAGCACTCATTTCGATCCGTCGCAACTGCTCGGCGATGACTTTCAACGCAGCGCCATCGATCCACCGCCAAGTATTCAGCGTTCGGTGGCCAAGCGTCAGGCCGAGTTTCTCGCCGGACGCCTCTGCGCGCGGGCGGCGCTGCAACAGTTGCAAGGGAGTGGCATGGTTCCAGCAATTGGCGAAGACCGGGCCCCCGTGTGGCCGGCGCACATCAGCGGCTCGATCACCCACAGCACCGGCCGTGCGGCAGCGATTGTCGCCAATAAGCAACATTGGCGCGGCTTGGGTATGGATCTGGAAAACCTGCTCAACATCGAGCGCGCCGAGCGCCTGGCCGGGGAAATCCTCACTCCGGCGGAAATGCAGCGCATGGCCGCTGGCGCGCGGGATCAATTGGCGTTGCTGGTCACGCTGACATTCTCGGTGAAAGAGAGCCTGTTCAAAGCGCTGTACCCGATCGTGCAAAAACGCTTTTACTTCGAGCATGCCGAACTCCTGGAATGGACTGAACAGGGTCAGGTACGTTTACGCCTGTTGACGGACCTGTCCGGCGAATGGCGCAACGGGACAGAACTGGATGCGCAGTTCGGGGTGCAGGATGGGCAATTGTTGAGTCTGGTCAGTATCAAAGCCTGAAGATCTTTATGGGCTTTCAGGGAGACCACATCGCTGGCAAAGACGACACAACATTCAGCGCCGCTCCTGATTCCTCGGCCAGCTCAAGCTAAAGCAGGCCCCTCCCAGACTCTTGCTCCGGCCAATGATGGCCCGCCCGTCATGCCAATGGATGATCCGTCGCACAATCGACAAGCCCAACCCATGCCCACCCGATGCCCGGGTGCGGCTGTCGTCCAGGCGTAAAAACGGCGTGAAGATCCGCTCCCACGCCACTTCCGGCACTCCCGGCCCGTCATCCTCGACATCCACCCGACAGCGCAGTTGCCCGACCTGATAACTCACCGTGACCGTCGAGCGTGCATGGCGCATGGCGTTGCTCACCAGATTCTGCAAGGCCCGATGCAGATAACGCGGCTCAGCCTCGACCCAGGCATCGTCGTTATCGGCGGCGGCCAGACACAAGCCACGCTGCACCGTGACCTCGGCGCGCAACGGCGCCAATTCCTCGATCACCTGATTGACCAACGCGTCGAGGTCGATGCGTTGAAACGTCAGCGCCGGTGCCCCCTGCTCCAGACGCGCATACGTGAGCATTTCATCGACCAGCTTATCGAGGTCCTCAATGTCGTGATCCATGCCCTCACGGTACTTTTCCAGGGCTTGCGGCGTGGTTGCCGAGCCGATCATTTCCAGGCCAAACCGCAACCGAGCCACCGGCGTGCGCAGTTCATGGGACACCGCACGCACCAGTTCACGCTGGATCGCCAATAACTGTTGCAGGTGTTCGGCCATGCCATTGAACGCCGAAGCCAGTCGCCCGACCGAGTCAGCACCGCGCGCCGGCACGCGGGTTTCCAGACTGCCCTTGGCGATGCGCGTAGCCGCTGCTTCAAGGCCTCGCAAACGGCGCTCGAGTTGGCGCACCAGCAGATAAACGATAAGGCCGATCAAGGTCAGCCCGAGCGCGGCGATCAACACCAGCCATTGCGGTGGATACGGATTCATCTGGTACAGCGGCCCGATTTCCAGCACCCAGGGCGTACCAACCATGCCGGCAAACACGCGGATCGAATCGCCGCCCTTGCCCAGCGCCATCACCGTATCGCCCTCGGACACCCGTCGGCTCTGGTCTTCGTCCATGTCGGCGTCATTCACTGTGACCAATCGCAGATCGAAACCGAAGCCCTTCTCTTTCTTTATCTGCGCCAGCCGTTTGGGCTGCTCGCCCACCGGTACGCGCACCAGTTCATCGGCCAGCAGGTAAATAGTCGCCCGGGCCAGTTGTTCGCTGATTTGTTGCACCTCGCCGGTGAGTACGAGTTGTTCTTTGTCGCTGACCAGCCGATAGACCTTCGCCGCATGCGGCCCGGTTTGCTCGACCAGCGCTTGGCCGCGCAGAACGCGGGTGCGCTGGGTGAGGTCGAGGCCCGTTTCGGCAAAGGTCTTGAGCGCCAGCGGAATCCCGAGCAATCGCTCCCAAACCAATAGCGCACGATGACGCTCGGTTTCATTCATCGGTTGCAGGTTGTCGGCCATCAGCGAGAACGTGCCGTGGGCCAGGCGCTCGCGGTACTGCTCGCTGCGCACCTGATTGAGCAGGTTCAGTGCGAGCACACCGAGCACGGCCACCAGAATCAAGGCTGCGCACATGCCGCCATAGATACGCAGGAAGATCGAGTTCACAGCGCCAGGTCTGCGCAGGCCTCAGGGACGAACAGGTAGCCTTTGCTGCGGATGGTCTTGATCAGACGCGGATGGTCGGGGTCGTCGCCGATTTTGGGGCGGATGCGCGATATGCGTACATCGATCGAGCGGTCCTGCCCGTCGTAGCCAATACCGCGCAGCGCGGTGAAAATCTCTTCCCGTGACAGAATGCGTCCGGCGTTGGAGACCAACAACCAGAGCAGGTCGAACTCGGCGCTGGTCAACTCGATGCCGCTGTCGCTCAGCCAGGCCTCGCGCAAGGCGTTGTCCACCACCAGCGGGCCGAATTGCAGGCGCCGGGATTTCTCCGTGGTCGGCTCGGGCGTGTCACTGCGTCGCAGCAACGCCTGAACCCGCGCCAGCAACAGTCGCGGGCGTACCGGCTTGCACACGTAATCATCGGCGCCGAGGTCGAGGCCATGGATCTGGTCGGCGTCGTCGGTTCTTGCCGTAAGCATCAGAATCGGCCCGTCATAACGGTCGCGCACCTTGCGGCAGATGCTCAGGCCATCTTCGCCGGGGAGCATCAGGTCGAGGATCACCAGATCCGGTTGCTCCTTGATGATCCGCGCCGCCGCCAGCGCACCGTTGCCTTCGATGTCCACGCGCAGTCCATTGGCTTGCAGGTAGTCGCGAGTGAGTTCGGCCAGACGCTGATCATCCTCGACTATCAATACCTGAAAGGCTTGTTGCTCCACCGGTGACCTCTGCTTGCCAGAATTACGAATAAAGGAAGGATCCTCCGGTCTTTTTGTCATCTTTTCGGAGGATAAGAATGCGTACGCATGGGCCGATTGTATAAACGGCGTCCAGCCAGAACACAAGTCGGTAAATGCGTTCGGACAAGGCCGTTTTTTGTGATAGGGTTCGCGCCCTTAAAAATCCGCTGAAGCGTTTTTCCAGGCGAAAAAACAGTGACAAACGGTCTAGCTCAGCAGGTTCGCGGCCTACACGGGAATTCCCTGTTTCACACACAATTT
This sequence comes from Pseudomonas sp. RA_15y_Pfl2_54, assembly GCF_963971015.1. Lineage (NCBI taxonomy): Bacteria > Pseudomonadati > Pseudomonadota > Gammaproteobacteria > Pseudomonadales > Pseudomonadaceae > Pseudomonas > Pseudomonas sp. RA_15y_Pfl2_54. The sequence continues at coordinate 119,600 of NZ_CAXAPN010000002.1, read as the reverse complement.
ACGCACAGGGTTATCCACAAGCTGTGCGTTGCAATCCGCCCCTGAAACGCATTATCTTGTAGCCCGCTCGCAAAAAAACCCTACATGTAGGGTTTTGCGTAAAAAACCAAACACAAACCGGACAGTGAATTCAAGGCTTTTTATTGCCATTGTCGGGTTGAACCAAACGTATTTTTACAAGCCCAAACCGCGCCTGCGGATGGCTACCGTTTTTCAGTCGATCACGACGATAACGGTACGGGTGTTGCAGTGGCGAAACTGCTCCCCGAAAGGAATGCGGTCTCACGCGTATCGCGCGAGCCGAAGACTTCGGCATGGAAGCGGCGCCCACAAGGCCTTCTTCCTGAACTGTCCCGAAGTCGTTATACCCGGCACGTGCCGGTTGTAGTGCTTCAGGACGGAACGGTGGGCACCGTGATGGTGCCCAAACAAACATAGAGAACGTGGAGACACCCATGCAAACCGACACAACTCGCGAGAACCCGCAGGGCACCTTGCCGCAGGCCGCTGATTCGACTTCGGATCTGGCAGCCACCGCGCCTGGCCAGCTGCGCGTGATCAAGCGTAATGGCACTGTCGTTCCTTACACCGATGACAAGATCACCGTCGCTATCACCAAAGCGTTTCTCGCAGTTGAGGGCGGCACCGCTGCCGCTTCGTCGCGAATCCACGACACCGTTGCCCGTCTGACCGAACAAGTCACCGCGACCTTCAAGCGTCGCATGCCTTCGGGCGGCACCATCCACATCGAAGAAATCCAGGACCAGGTCGAACTGGCCCTGATGCGTGCCGGCGAGCAGAAAGTGGCTCGCGACTACGTGATCTACCGTGACGGTCGTTCGAAAGAACGCGCTGCCCACGCCCCGGCCGAAGAAGCAGTCAACGCTCATCCGTCGATCCGCATCACCCGTACCGACGGTAGCCTGGCGCCACTGGACATGGGCCGCCTGAATACCATCGTGACCGAAGCCTGCGAAGGCCTGGCTGAAGTCGACGGCGACCTGATCCAGCGCGAAACCCTGAAAAACCTGTACGACGGCGTGGCCCTGACCGACGTCAACACCGCCCTGGTGATGACCGCCCGTACGCTGGTTGAGCGCGAGCCGAACTACTCGTTCGTGACCGCCCGCCTGCTGATGGACACCCTGCGTGCCGAAGGCCTGGGCTTCCTGGGTGTGGCTGAAAGCGCCACTCACCACGAAATGGCCGACCTGTACGCCAAGGCACTGCCGGCTTATGTCGCCAAAGGTATCGAGTTCGAACTGCTGAACCCTGTGCTGGCCACCTTCGACCTGGAAAAACTGGGCAAGGCGATCAACCACGAGCGTGATCAGCAATTCACCTACCTGGGCCTGCAAACCCTGTACGACCGTTACTTCATCCACAAGGATGGCGTGCGTTTCGAACTGCCGCAGATCTTCTTCATGCGCGTGGCCATGGGCCTGGCCATCGAAGAGAAGAACAAAGAAGACCGTGCGATCGAGTTCTACAACCTGCTGTCCTCGTTCGACTACATGGCTTCGACTCCAACACTGTTCAACGCCGGCACCCTGCGTCCACAGCTGTCGAGCTGCTACCTGACCACCGTTCCGGATGACCTGTCGGGCATTTACCACGCGATCCACGACAACGCCATGCTGTCGAAATTCGCCGGTGGCCTGGGTAACGACTGGACGCCTGTCCGTGCACTGGGTTCGTACATCAAAGGCACCAACGGCAAGTCGCAAGGCGTGGTTCCGTTCCTCAAAGTCGTGAACGACACCGCCGTCGCCGTTAACCAGGGTGGCAAGCGCAAAGGCGCTGTCTGTGCCTACCTGGAAACCTGGCACATGGACATCGAAGAGTTCATCGAGCTGCGCAAGAACACCGGTGATGACCGTCGTCGTACCCACGACATGAACACCGCCAACTGGATCCCTGACCTGTTCATGAAGCGCGTCTTCGATGACGGCAAATGGACCCTGTTCTCGCCATCCGAAGTACCCGACCTGCACGACCTGACCGGTAAAGCTTTCGAAGAGCGCTACGAGTATTACGAAGCGCTGTCCGAGTACCCGGGCAAGATCAAGCTGTTCAAGACCATCCAGGCCAAAGACCTGTGGCGCAAAATGCTGTCCATGCTGTTCGAAACCGGTCACCCATGGCTGACGTTCAAAGACCCGTGCAACCTGCGCAGCCCGCAGCAGCACGTCGGCGTGGTTCACAGCTCGAACCTGTGCACCGAGATCACCTTGAACACCAACAAGGACGAGATCGCCGTTTGCAACCTGGGCTCGATCAACCTGCCGAACCACATCGTCGACGGCAAGCTGGACACCGCCAAGCTCAAGCGCAGCATCGATGTTGCCGTTCGCATGCTCGATAACGTGATCGACATCAACTACTACTCGGTACCGCAGGCGAAGAACTCCAACTTCCGTCATCGCCCTGTCGGCCTGGGCATCATGGGCTTCCAGGACGCGCTGTACCTGCAACACATCCCTTACGGCTCCGACGCTGCCGTCGAATTCGCCGACAAGTCGATGGAAGCGGTCAGCTACTTCGCGATCCAGGCGTCCTGCGACCTGGCTGACGAACGCGGCTCGTACGAGACGTTCAACGGTTCGCTGTGGTCCAAAGGCATCCTGCCACTGGATTCGCAACAGATCCTGATCGAGCAACGTGGCCAGAAGTACATCGACGTTGACCTGAACGAAACCCTCGACTGGGCACCGGTTCGCGCCCGTGTACAGAAAGGCATTCGTAACTCCAACATCATGGCCATCGCACCGACCGCGACCATCGCCAACATCACTGGCGTCTCGCAGTCGATCGAACCGACCTACCAGAACCTGTATGTGAAATCGAACCTGTCGGGCGAATTCACCGTGATCAACCCGTACCTGGTTCGCGACCTCAAGGCTCGCGGCCTGTGGGACTCGGTCATGATCAACGACCTGAAGTACTACGACGGTTCGGTTCAGCAGATCGAGCGCATCCCGCAAGAACTCAAAGAGCTCTATGCAACCGCGTTCGAAGTGGACACCAAGTGGATCGTTGACGCCGCCAGCCGTCGTCAGAAGTGGATCGACCAGGCTCAGTCGCTGAACCTGTACATCGCCGGCGCCTCGGGCAAGAAGCTCGACGTGACCTACCGCATGGCTTGGTACCGTGGTCTGAAAACCACTTATTACCTCCGCGCCCTGGCCGCGACCAGCACCGAGAAGTCGACCATCAACACCGGCAAGCTGAACGCTGTTTCCAGCGGCGGCAACCACGGCGACGATTCGGTTCTGGCGGCTCCTGCAGGTCCTGCTCCAGTGCCCAAGGCTTGCGCGATTGACGAGCCGGATTGCGAAGCTTGCCAATAACCTGAGCTGAGTCAGGCGTTGCAAGGCGCCTGAACGAGAAACCCCCGACAGACCTATGGTTTGTCGGGGGTTTTCTTTTGGGTGGAGTAAACGCTCGGGTCAAGTGTATCTGACAGCAGTTGGGCAGCATCAGGACGCCTTCGCTGCCCCCTCTCCCTTGGTCGGCTCACACACCGCCCAAACCGAACCGGCCTCGCACCTACAAAAAAGCCCCTCAAAAAGAGGGGCTTCCTTTACAACCAAAAACCAGCATCAGGCCATCTGAATGATGGTCTGCATGATGGTGCTCTGAGTCGAAATAGTCTTGGCGTTCGCCTGATAGTTGCTCTGCCCCTTGATCAGATCAACCAGCTCGTTGGTCAGGTTAACGTTGGACTCTTCCAGCGAGTTGGAAACAACCGAACCCAACGTACCGGTTTCCGGCGCATCGTAACCCGGGATACCCGAAGCAAACGTCTCTTTCCAGCTAGTACCACCAATAGCCTGCAGGCCTTGTTCGTTGGTGAAGCTGGCCAGCGCAACCTGGCCGATGGCCTTGCTCTGGTTGTTGCTGAAGTTGGCGAACAGCGTACCGGTGCCGTCGATGGTCAGGTTGGTGATCTGGCCAGTGGCGTAACCATCCTGAGTCGGGATCGAACGCGCGGTGTCAGCGTTGTACTGAGTGGTCTTGGCCATGGAAATGGTAATACCAGCGGTGTTCGCCGCAGCACCGTTAGGCGTGAAGGTACCATTGATCACATTGCCAGGAACCCAGCCGGTGAGCTTCAGGTCACTGCTAATCACCGGACCAGGCGGCGTGCTGACCTGAGTCAGTTTGCCAGCGGAGTCAAACGTCATGGTCGAAGGTGTCGGCGCGGTGACCTTCGGATCGCTACCGGTAGCGTCCGGGTTACGCCCGTCTACCAGGGTGTAGACCTTCCAGGTGTTGGCACCGGTCTTGACCACGTACTGATCCATCGGGTGCATGTTGCCCTGACTGTCATAGATCGGCGTGCTGAACGATTTGGTGTAGGTCGCGAGGTTGGTCGGGTCGAATTTGCCGGCGGCCACGGTGTCGTCGATCACCGGAGCGGTCGAGTCCAGGTTGATGGTCGACGTCACCAGCGAGGTGGACTTTGGCGCCAGGTTCGAGGTGTCGATCTTCAGGTCGGTCAGTACGCCGTTGATGACCTTGCCGTTGGCATCCACGCCGTAGCCCTGCAGACGCGAGGTGTAGTTGGTGTTGGTGATGAAGCCAGCATTGTCGACCTTGAACGTACCGGCACGGGTGTAGGACACCGAGCCATTGTTGCTCATGGTGAAGAAGCCCGAACCGTTGATACCCATATCCAACACGTTACCGGTGTTGTTGATGTCACCCTGGGTGAACTGCTGGGACACGTTGGCCAGACGCACACCGTTACCGATGACCTTGCTGCCGCTACCCAGGCGAGTGGCCGAGTAAACGTCTTCGAATTCTGCACGGGACGATTTGAAACCGGCGGTTGCAACGTTGGCGATGTTATTGCCGGTCACGTCCAGTTGTTTGTTGGCTGCATAGAGACCGCTAAGGCCGATATTGAAAGACATATTCCACTCCTTTGTGCCGGTTAGTCGGCTCTATATACCAATGGTTTGTACTTTGGACAGGGCGACGGTGCCCTTGCCGGACAGGTTGAGCATCAACTCGCCGCCGGTCTGGCTGATGGTCACACTGTTGACCGTGGCTGGCAGGTAAGTCGCCAAGTCGGTCGCGGTGCCATTGATTGATGCGTTGGCTTTGACGGTATAGGTACCGGCCTTCACCAGATTGCCGTCCTTGTCCTTGCCGTCCCAGGTGAAGCTCGCGCTGCCTGCGGCGCGACTGCCCAGATCGATGGTGCGAACCACCGTGCCGCTGCTGTCGGTAATGCTGACGGTGCCACCGGCAATCGATGACGGAACGGTCGCCGAACCGGTCATGCCCTTGCTCGGGTCGTCCATCTGAACGCTGTTGGTCTGCACGATCACGTTGCGACCGACCAGCGACGACGCCTGCAGTGCCTGCGAGGAGTTGTAGTTGCCGGCCAGCGAGCTGACGGTGCTGTTAAGCGTGGTGATGCCTTCCAGGCTACTGAACTGTGCCAACTGGGCAACGAATGCACTGTTGTCCTGCGGATCGAGCGGGTTCTGGTTTTTCAGCTGGGTGACCAGCAATTGCAGGAACGCGTCCTTGCCCAGTGCCTGGCCGCCGGTGGCGCTGTTGGTAGCCGAAGCAATGCCACCGGTGGTCGAACTGGTCTTTTTCGACGAGTTCGCCAGGATGTCATTCATGCTCAAGCTGCTGGTGGTATCGGAAACACTCATGGCCGTCGCCCCTTATTACTGACCGAGGGTCAGCACCTTCTGCATCATGGTTTTGGCGGTGTTCATCATTTCGGCGTTGGTCTGGAACGACCGGCTCGCGGAAATCATGTCAGCCATTTCTTCCACCACGTTGACGTTCGGGTAGTAGACGTAGCCCTTGGCGTCAGCGGCCGGATGGTTCGGCTCGTAACGCGCCTCGAGGTTGCTCTGGTCTTCGACCACGCCGAGTACCTGTACGCCCTGCCCTGCGGCGTCCTGGCTCTGGAACAGCGAGTTGCTGCCGCTGTTCTGGCCACCCTGGAACATGGTGGCGAACACCGGGTGACGGGCGCGGTAGGTCTGGTCGATGCTCGACGAGACGGTTTCGGCGTTGGCGATGTTCGAAGCCACGGTGTTCAGACGCGTGGTTTGTGCGCTCATGCCGCTGCCGGCAATGTTGAAAACGCTGGACAGGGACATGGATTACTCTCCGCGCAGGGCTGACACCAGCCCTTTGAATTTGCTGTTGAGCAGAGTGAAGCTGGCCTGGAAGCCGACCGCGTTTTGCGCGTAGTTCGACTGCTCAAGCTGAGCATCTACGGTGTTCTGGTCGATCGAAGGCTGCATCGGCGTGCGATACATCAGCGACTCGTCGCCATTGCCCAGGCCTTCAGCTTCGATGTGACGACTGTTCGTCATGTTCAGGGCGATGGTGCCGTTGGCGTTCTTCTGGGTCTGTGCTTCAAGCACTTTGGAGAAGTCCAGATCCCGAGCCTTGTAGTTCGGGGTATCGGCGTTGGCGATGTTGTTGGCCAGCACTTCGGCACGCTGAGCGCGGAAGCCCAATGCCTTTTCGTGAATGCCGAGCGCTTTATCGAAGCTGATGCTCATGTCGGGAACCTTCGGGTGACCGGTTTTTCGTAACTGAGCTTTAGCAAGCGCCGTGCCAACGCGAGAAACCCCCGAAAACCGCACCTTTGCGGGGATCAGGCAAAGCGGCAATGCCAGAAAAGCGGCAAACGACTTCCGCTGGCTGCCGCTTTTCTGCCGCTTGCCCTCCCCTCCCACCCACACCACAGCTCCACTGTGGGAGCGGCGACCTCGTAGAAACGCCAGGCACAAAAAAACGGGAGCCCCTGCGGACTCCCGTTTTTGTGTTGCCGATTTGCAGATTACTTGGCCTTGTAAATGATCCCCGGGCTGCACTGGACCATCTGGTAATGATCCGGCAAACCGTTCAGCGCTTCGGAAGCGCCAAGGAACAGATAACCACCCGGTTTCAGCGTGCTGTGAATGCGCAACAGAATGTCTTTCTTCACTTCAGCAGAGAAGTAGATCAACACGTTGCGGCAGAACACGATGTCGAACTTGCCCAGGCTGGCGTAACTGTCGAGCAAATTGAACGAGCGAAACTCCACCCGGTTCTTGATCGGTGCCTTGATGACCCAGCGCCCAGGTCCTTTCGGATCGAAAAAACGCTGCAGACGATCGGGGGACAAACCGCGACCGATTGCAAGGCTGTCGTACTCGCCAGTCTTGCAGTTGTTCAGCATGCTGCCCGAGAGATCGGTGGCAACGATCTGCACGCCCATCTTCAACTGGCCAAGGTTGACGCGCTCGAACTCATCGATAGACATCGAGAGCGAGTACGGTTCCTGACCCGACGAGCAGGCTGCCGACCAGATCCGCAGACGCTGGTTGGGACTGGCCTTGATGGCTTCGGGCAGCACCTTGTTCTTCAAGACTTCAAACGGATAGGTGTCACGAAACCACAGGGTTTCGTTGGTTGTCATGGCATCGACGACCTGCTCGCGCAAACCACTGCGCGGCTGGGTCTGGATGCGCTGAACCAGCTCACCCAGGGACTTGATACCTTGCTGCTCCATCAGTTTGTTGAGACGGCTCGAGACCAGGTACTGCTTGTTTTCACCGAGCAAAATGCCACAGGCTTTTTCCAGGAAGACCCGGAACTGTTCGAAATCCAAATTACCCGTAGACAAATTGATGCCGCCTCTTAAATCGTGTTGACCGCCAGGGACAAAAGGTCCCTAGCTGATATCTGCTGCTTTGATCCGGTCGACTACCCGGGATGCCAGGTCATCAGGGCGGAACTTGGCCAAAAAGTCATCGGCACCGACTTTCTTGACCATCGCCTGATTGAATACCCCCGACAACGAAGTATGCAGGATGATATGAAGCTTTTGCATGCGAGCGTCGCCGCGGATTTCGGCCGTCAGGGTGTACCCGTCCATCTCCGGCATCTCGATGTCGGAAATCATCATCAGGAACTCTTCTTCCGGCTTCTTGCCCTCGTCGACCAGCTTGCGCAGGTAATCCAGCGCCTGCTTGCCGTCGTTCAACGCCACGACTTCAACGCCGATCGTCTGCAGGCAACGCGTGACCTGCTTGCGCGCCACCGACGAGTCATCGACCGTCAGCACCCGCAGCGACAACGCCTTGGTCTGCGTCTCGACATCGACAACACCGACCGAAATCGCTTCCGGCGTCGGTGCAACTTCCGCCAGCACCTTTTCGACGTCGATGATTTCGACTAACTGATTGTCCACCCGAGTCACAGCGGTCAGGTAATGATCGCGCCCGGTGCCCTTGGGCGGTGGATGGATCTCCTCCCAGTTCATGTTGACGATGCGCTCCACCGAGCGAACCAGGAAACCCTGGGTCTTGGTGTTGTACTCCGTGATGATCACGAACGGATTTTTCTTGTCTTTCAACGCCCCGGAACCGGTCGCCATTGCCAGATCAAGGATCGGAATGGTCGCCCCCCGAATATTCGCCACCCCGCACACGACAGGACTGGACTTGGGCATCAGCGTCAGTTGCGGGCATTGCAGCACTTCCCGAACCTTGAACACGTTGATCCCGTAGAGCTGCTGACCGTCGAGACGGAACAACAACAGCTCCAGGCGATTCTGCCCTACCAGTTGCGTGCGCTGGTTCACCGAATCCATTACACCAGCCATGCCCAGACTCCTACACCAACGCCAAGTGTTGTTGCGACGCACATTCATTGCTAAACGGCACGGCGCTTGCTTTTTAACTCGTATGAACGCTCAAACGACATTTTTCCGACGCCTGACATCTCCCCTTCGCAGAGGGCTTTGCGCGATGTCCGCCGTTTGCCTCTTTTTCGCCGGCAGCCCTGCCATTGCTGATGCGGTTACCTTGCCTGACATGCTTATCGGCGTCACTCAGGGCTTTCTTGAGTTCACCGTAGAAGACTATCTGGCTACCAGTCAAACGGAAGGCCGCTACGAAATCGAAGTCAACCAGCTCGACCCCCGTATGCACATGCCCATGTGCGACAAGGAATTGACAGCGTCTTTGGAGAGTCCGGCACGTCCGCTGGGACGGGTAACCGTGAAGGTTCGCTGTGAGGGAAGCTCGCCCTGGACCGTGTTCGTACCCGCTCAAGTCCGCCTGTTTCGCGAGATTGTGACCACCACACGACCGCTCAAACGCGCCGGGATTATCGAGCCGCAGGATGTGACCCTGCGAGAGCGTGACGTCAGCACAATCAATCAAGGTTTTCTGACGTCGGTGGATCAAGCCATCGGGCAAAAATTAACCCGACCAACGGTCGCCGATCAGGTCATCACGCTCGTGCATCTGGAACAGGCGGAAGTCGTGCGCAAGGGCGATCAAGTGGTCATCATCGCCCGCACCGGCACACTCGCCGTGCGTATGCCGGGAGAAGCCCTGTCCAACGGCGGCCTGAAAGAACAGATCCGGGTGAAAAACCTCAACTCCAACCGGGTCATCAAGGCGCAAGTCATCGCGCCAGGCCAAGTGGAAGTGGCCATGTAAAACGCTCATGAGAAAACTGGCGCGGACCTCGTCGGTTCCCTAAACTGTGCGGCAGCAGGACACGCGCCGGCGCATGCAGGGCCTATTGCTAAATGGGCCTAAAGTTTTCCAGGGGATGGCCGAAAACATGGCAAGCGTCCAAATTCCCAGAGGTTTTTAACATGGTCATCGATTTCAGCCGTTTGAACAGCTCCTCGTCACTTACGGGCAGTACACGTACCAGCAACGCCAGGGAAACCGCCGAAACCGGCACCTCCGCGCCGCTGAATACCCAGGCCGAACCGGCCAGTACCGCAAAAAGCGGGGAATCGGTACACCTCAGCAATGAGGCTCAACAGTTGCAGAAGGTCACGGACAAGCTGCGCGATCAGCCTGCTGTCGACAAAGCCCGAGTGGCCGAGTTGAAAGCCGCGATTGCCGATGGCAGCTACAAAGTCGACAGCAACCGTGTAGCCAGCAAACTGCTCAACTTCGAAGCCCAGCGCTAGGCTTTTGCCTGCGCCAGGCTTTTGGACGCTTAAAACCCAAGGCCAGCCATGCACGACACTCATTTACTGCAACTGATCATCGACGACTTTGCTCCAGCTCAACAATTGCTGGAATTGCTGCAAACCGAATCCCTCGCTTTGCATAGTCGCGACATGCCCTTGCTGGAAGAAATTCTGGCACGCAAACAGGCCCTGATCATTTTGCTTGAACAGCATGGCCGCAAACGCAGCGAAATCCTCGCCAGTCTCAACCTGCCGACCAATCGGCAGGGGCTTGAGCAACTCGCCAGCCAGTCGAGCCTCGGCGACCAGTTGCTCAGCCAGAGCGACTTCCTGACCGATCTCATCGCCCAATGCCAGGCGGCCAATGTCAACAATGGCCAGTCGATCCGGGTACAGCAGGCCGCTACGGCCAATCAGCTGAAAATCCTCACCGGGGGTGAACCGCCAGCGCTGTATGACGCCAGTGGTGCTTTCGCCAAACCCGTCAAGCCGCGTACGTTCAGCCAGGCGTAAGCCGTTCGATGAGCCCGCACTATCAACACGAGAAACATGCTGGCAAAATACTGGCCAGTCGTAGTCAAATTTTGTCTGGAGATTGAGAAAACGTGCCAAACGCCCTAAGCGCGGATGATGCTCCGCAGCCCCCAAAGGTGCTCACCACGCCCCTGGAAATCTCCAGCAACCTGCGTCAGTTGCAAGAAAGCCACGATCCGCTGATCATCACGTTCCACGAACGCAGCCAGCGCTTCCAGAGCTACCTGATCAAAGTCGACCGTGACAGCGCGTCCATCGCCCTTGATGAAATGATCCCGCGCGACGGCGAACGCTTCCTGCTCGCCGGCGAGTCTTTCAAAGTTGAAGGTTTTCATGAGGGTGTGCGCATTGCCTGGGAATGCACTGGCACGCTGAACATCCAAGAGTGCGAAGGTGATCGCTTTTATACCGGCGAACTGCCGAGCGAAGTGGTGTATCACCAGCGCCGCAACGCCTTTCGCGCGGCACTGAAACTGACCGATCTGGTCAACGTTGAACTGGGCGGCGAAAAGCTCAAATCGCCGATCAACGGCAAGCTGCTGGATATTTCCGCGACCGGTTGCAAGCTGCGCTTCGAAGGCGACATCACCGATCGCCTGCAACTGGGCCAGGTCTACGACCGCTTGATCGCCCCGCCGCTGTTCGGCAACCAGCCGACTTCCGTCGAACTGCGTTATCTGCACTTCGAAGAAAAACTCAACATCACGTTTGCCGGCCTGCGCTTCCACAACATCAGTGGTCAGGCTGCACGTAACGTCGAGCGTTTTGTTTATCAGCTGCAACGTGAAGCACGGCGTTTCGATAAAGACGATCTCTGATTCGACACGGCCAATAAAAAGGGCAGTCACCTTGCGGTGACTGCCCTTTTTTATTTTCGACTGCTTCTCAAGGCCTGGCGCCACTGATATCCGGGGCGGGCTTATCGTTGCCAGCATCCGGATTGGCTGCAGGTTCGGACTCAGGTTCTGTTTCAGGTTGCGATTGCGCCTCCGGCTCTGACACTGGCTCCGGTTCAGGCTCTGGCTCTGGCTCAGGCGTGTTCTGCATCTGCTCCTGCACCACCTGCTCGTCAACACGCGGGTCGAGGGCTGCCACCAGCGGTGAGCTGGACATGCTGTCCGGCATCGCTACGTGATGCAGCGGCGCGTCGTCGACCTGATGCAGATTGGTCACCGCCTTCGGGCGAATCCGCCACACCAGCACCATCGCAAAGAAGCTGAAGAACGCGTACAGACTTTGGCTACCGAACAACTTCATCAACACACCCGCCAACAGCGGCCCGATGCTCGCACCGACCCCGTAAGTCACCAACAGCATCGCCGTCAGCGACACCCGGCGATCACCCTCGACATGGTCGTTGGAAAACGCCACCGCCAGGGGATACAGACAGAACTGCACCAGCGAGCAGAGGAAGCCGACCACAAACAGCACCTCCAGCGGTACCTGCGGCAGGATCGCCAGCGGCAAAGCGGCAACCGCCAGAAAACCGGCAAAACAACGAATCAGCAGCGCGCGATCATATCGGTCAGACAACCACCCCAGCGGCCACTGCACCAGCAATCCGGCAAAAATGCAGGTACCCATGAATAGACCGACCTGCTCGGTCGACAGCCCTTGCTGCGAGGCATACAGCGGCGCCAGACCGTAAAACGAGCCAATGATCAAACCCGCCCCGAGCACCGTACTCAATGATTGCGGCACGCGCTTGATGAAAAAACGCGGCTCCATCGGCGCCGGATGCAGCGGTGCCGGGTGAATCCGTCGGGTCAGCGTCACCGGCACCAGACACAGCGCGAAGCACAGGGCGACCAGCATCAGCAGCTCCAGACCGAGGCCCGGATGCATGACCAGAATCAATTGACCCAACACCAGGCCAAGGTACGACGCGATCATGTAGCCGCTGAACACCAGACCACGCTGGTTGGCATCGGCCTGCTCGTTGAGCCAGCTCTCGATGACCATGTACTGGCACATCATGCCCAGACCCACAATCGTTCGCAGCACCAGCCATGCCGGCAGCCAGTCCACCAGACCATGCCCCAACACCGCCGCACCGACGATCCCGGCACACGCCGAATACGCGCGAATGTGCCCGACCCGGGCGATCAACCGGTGGCCGATCTTGCCGCCCAGCACCAGACCGAAATAGTTGGCGGCCATCAACGCACCGACCCACAGCCCGTCGACATCTTCAGCCGCCAGGCGCAGGGCCAGATAAGTAGATAGAAGACCCGAGCCGATCAACATCATCAGCGAGGCAAAATACAGCGCTCGAAAGGATTTCCAGATTTGGCGCATCGGCGTTCCGAGCGGCTCCTTGCAGTAAGTATCGGGCTATCAAACGATAGCCCGATGGCGACGGTACGTCAGGCCTGGGCTGCTAGAACACGCCGTTCCCAGGGAGTGATTTCATCAAAGAAGCTGGTCAGTTCCATGGTCTTCGAAGCGATGTAGCCTTCGATGAACTCCTGTCCGAACAGTTCCCTGGCCAATTGGCTACGTTTCAGACGTTCGAGTGCGGCATGCAAGGTACACGGCAGCGAAAGATTATCCGGCACGTCGAATTCGCCCTGAATCGCCTCGGTCGGCTCCAGTTCGTGTTCGATCCCGTGCAAACCGGCAGCCAGACTGGCGGCGATCGCCAGATACGGATTGGCGTCGGCGCCGGGCAGACGGTTTTCGACCCGACGAGCGACCGGTGAACTGGCCGGAATCCGCAGCCCGGCCGCACGGTTATCGTGGGACCAACAGGCATTGTTGGGCGAAGCGAACGGATGGCACAGACGCTGGTAGGAGTTCACGTTCGGCGCAAACAGCGCGGTGAAGTCCGCCATGCCCGCCTGCTGCCCGCCAATGAAGTGGCGAAACATCGCCGTCGGCTGGCCGCTATCGTCGCTGAAGACGTTTTTGCCGCTGGCGATATCAACGATGCTCTGGTGAATGTGCATCGAGCTGCCCGGCGTGTGCGCCAGCGGTTTAGCCATGCAGACCACGGTCAGGCCATGCTTGAGCGCGACTTCTTTGAGCAAGTGTTTGAACAGGAAGGTCTGATCGGCCAGCAACAGTGGATCACCGTGCAGCAGGTTGATCTCGAACTGGCTGACGCCCATTTCGTGCATGAACGTATCACGCGGCAGACCGAGGGCCGCCATGCATTTATAGACTTCACTGAAGAATGGTCGCAGACCGTTGTTGGAACTGACGCTGAACGCCGACAAGCCATCCTCGCGGCGGCCATCGAGACCGACTGGCGCTCGGAACGGCTGGGTCGGATCAGTGTTTGGAGCGAACACGAAAAATTCCAGTTCGGTCGCCACCACAGGCGCCAGACCGAGCGCCTTGTAACCTGCGATGACTTTCTTGAGCTGGCCACGGGTCGACAGGCTGGAACTTTCGCCAGTCAGTTCATCGGCATCGCAAATGGCCAGGGCACGGGGTTCGTCACTCCATGGCAACGGATGAATCTGGTCTGGATCGGCAATCAGCGCCAGATCACCGTCATCGCTGCCGTAGAACCGCGCCGGCGGATATCCGCCCATGATGCATTGCAGCAGCACCCCCCGCGCGAGCTGCAAACGACGCCCTTCGAGAAAACCCTCGGCGGTCATCACCTTGCCGCGTGGTACGCCGTTCAAATCCGGCGTGACACATTCAATCTCATCAATGCCCGTCAATCGCTGCGCGAGTGAACACTGGCCATCGGTTGTCATGACGCAATCCTTGTTGTTGTACGAGCCGCGAACGGCGACCCGAACAAAATAGGCTTCGGCTGTTCGGAATATCAAGCAGCGTCAAACAAAAAGCCTCGGATCACGGCAGATAGAGACTGAAGATCCCGCCACCCAAGGGGCCGCCATTACGGATTTCGGTGCGTCCCTCGACACCATTGCGTTGATGCAACGCGGCAATGCGGGCAGCGAAATACAGGCCAAGCCCGGTACTGCCGCTGCTGTGATTGATGCCCTGTACATAGTCAGCCTGACGTTCGAGCATCTCGACCGGATAGCCGTCGCCGTCATCGTTGATGCTCAGCACCAGTTGCCCGGCCTCGTCACTGACGGTGATCAGCAGCGACTCGCGGGCATAACGAATGGCGTTATTGATGCAATTGCCCAGCACCGAGGCAACCAGCTCACGATCAAAGAAACCCAGCGGACTCAGTGGATCAACTTCATAAGTGGCGATGATGCCGCGACTGGCGAAGACCTCTTGATGCGCTGCCAGTTGCGCCTCGATGAAATCATCCAGTTCGTGATACGCCGGCTGCACTGGCATCTGGTTGACGCCGAGTTTGTACAGCCCAAGCAACTGCACCAGCATGCCGTTGAGGTGGGCGAACTCGAAGTCGATCACGCCCTGCTCCGTGCCTTCGCGCTGCGCTTGCGGCAAACGCGCCAGCCATTTGCTGTGCGCTTGCATCAGCATGGCCAGCGAGTTCTTCATGTCGTGAACGGTGGAGGCGATCACCGTGGAAAAATCCAATGCTTGCTCGTCTTGGTTCATTCGCCAAACGCCTTGCTTTTCAGCTTCTGATAGCGCGAGAAACGCGCGTCGGTGTCGGGCATCAGGCCGACCATTTTCAGGCAGGCCCGACATTCTTCCAGCTCCGCCGAAGGCACACTGGTGTCGGTGCCGTGGAGCAGCGACTGGGCCATGTTCAGCGCGATACTGATGTTCTTGGGTTGCATCTTCAGCGCCTTGCGGAAGACCTCGCGGGCTTCAACCAGATTGCCGGTCTTGTACACCCGCACGCCCTGACGGTTGAGGTCGGCGGCGGCATTGCTCGAACTGAGGATAGTCGGGTCATCGGTGAGCTTGGCAATGTCTTTCATCACCGCCGGATCGTCACCGTAGATTTCCGCGCAGCTCTTGAGCATCGACGTGCCCGCCTCGGCCTGACCGAGCATCTGCAACTGCTTGGCGACGAGCAGCGCCGCCTCCGGACTCATGAACTGTTCCATGCCGTCGAGTCGCATCAGTGCTTGCTCGGTGAGCTTGTCGGCGGTTTCGGCATCGTTGAGCAGAAGGCTCGTTGCCTTCATCAAACGCGCACGAATCTGCAAACCGGGGTCGGTCGGGTTCTCTTTGGCAACAGCGCTGAGGGTAGTGTTGATCTCCAGGCGCGTGCGCGTATCGAGACCGCGCTCACTGCCTTTGCTGATCAGCGCATGGGCCAGGCCGAGGTTGCTTTCCGGATCCTTGAAGCGCGACTGCGCGCCCTGCGACACAGCCTGACGGTAAGCCCGCGAGGCGGTGTCGAAATCTTCGTTGGCCATCGCCAGTTTGCCGAGCAACGCCTGCCGACGCACCGCCAGCGGCGACAGGCGAATCGCTTCTTCCAGCACCTGCTGCGCGCCTTTGGTATCGCCCTCGGACACCAGCACATCAGCCATGCCGTCGTACAGCGAAGGCATCATCGGGAATACCTTCAAGGCCTTTTCATACACACCTTTGGCCTGCGCCACTTGCCCACGCTTGAACAGCAACTTGCCCAATCCAGCAAACGCCCACGGCAACGGCCGGTCAGCAATGATGCTGTCGTAGAGGCGTTCCAGTGCTTCGTTCTGATTCAGGTCGCGTAAAGCATCAGCGCGATAGCGCAGACACAGCGGCGAATAGCGAATGTCCTGTTTGCACAGGGCGATGCAGGCGTTGAGCACCTCGACCGGTTTGCCACGGTCGAGGGCTTGCAGAATCGGTTTGAGCAACGTCTTGCGCTGCTCCAGACGCTCCAGCCGCTGGGCCAGCCCCGAGCGGTTGAACGGTTTGGTCAGGTAGGCATCCGGCTCATGCTCCAAAGCACTGAGCACCATCGCCTGACTGGTCTCGGCCGTCACCATCACAAACACGGCTTCGTGGCTGATGAGCTTTTCCAGCATCAGGTCTTCAAGAACCTGCTGGCCGTTCTTCTTGCCGTCACCGAGGTGGAAATCCTGCAGGATGAAATCGTAGGATTTCTGCGCACACATCTTCAGCGCCTGCTCACCGGTGTCAGCGGTGTCCACGTCCTTGACCCCCAGCTCACGCAGCATCGAGCGCACGGAGCTGCGGAAATCCGAGAAATCATCGACGATCAGAAAACTCTTTTGGTGATACGACAGCATCGAGGATTTCCAGGCAATTGAAGTAGATGAACCAAGGGCGATTTTCAGGCGCGCAGATGATAGCTGGAGGCCAAATGCTATCAAGCGATTTCGCACAAGTCTGAACTCACCGTTTGGGTTATCGGCCAGAAGTGGCGTTCCCTGAAGCCGACGCTTCAAGATTCCACACACAGCGATTAACCTGCGCGCCTGCCAACTTCTCACTACAAGGCCGACCTCGTGTACATCAAAGGACGCTACATCGTATCTGCCTGTGCGTTGCTGTTCTTCCAGCAGGCCATGGCGAGCGCAATGGACAGAAGCCCTCGCCCATCAGCCGGATGGCGCCGAAAAAGAGCTATTGGATGATCTGCAAAACAGCGTTCGCGCAGCCAGTAAAAATGATCCGGAGTTTGCTCTCGAACGGACACTCGCGTCCTTGGCGTTGAAAAGCGCTGCAACCCAGTTTTCCGCAGCGAGTGGCAGGCGTTGAGTGCCACCGACTTCGACGCTGACACCGCACTGGGCCGAACCTCGTTCACGCTGCGGGATCTGGACGACAACGGGCAAGAGCGAAAGCCCATTTGCCCTATTCCTGCGTCCGCCACAAACAACGACGAATATTACGGCTACGGAGCAGGCTACTACGCCATCGAACAGGTCGCCGACTTCCCGGTGATCATCGGTAGCAAATGCTTTATTGCGCGAATGAATGACTGATTCGGCGCCTACAGCGCTAAGGATGGACTCTATGCGCAAGTGACCTTGCGCAAACCGGGCGCGCAAGAACAGGAGCGCGACTACAAGGTCAATGGACGTCGGCGCATGACCGGGATATGCACCTCAATTGGCAAACCTGGAGGGGGCGCTGAGGAATAGCCCCGGCGCCCGCCCATGAAAAGCCCGGACAGATGAAACTGCGCGAGTTTTTTATCTGAAAATCATCGACCTCTTGAGATCACGCCACTCATGTATTGATTCAAATCGCGAAAATCCTTAACCGTCCAAGCGTGCGGCGGCAGCTTTACACCGTTCTCTTTCAATGTTCTTGGAATCAAGTCTCCGTTTGGACGAAGTATTATTGACGACACAATAACGCCTGGGTATTCCTTGAGTCTTTGCTTGAAAAAGGACGCTGTCAGATCAGGCGTCGGTGGATTGCTTTTATTAGCCAGGGGTCCTGATGCCTTCAGATCTACTCCGTGGCACATGGCGCACCGCTGTGAATAGAGGTTTTTCCCGTTGGCATTGTCCGCAAAAGACAGCGGCGCCTGAATTAGCGATAAAAAACCAAGCGAAGCAATGAATAGTATTTTCATGCCTCACTTAGCCTTCTTGCGTTTTGCAGCACTTGAAAAGAATTTCAAAAGGCCTTCCATCGGCATCTTCCTTAAGCCGCGAATACGAAAAAGCCCCTTTCAGATCACTCTGAAAGAGGCTTGACTGCTTCTCCTGCCAACACGGCTGTCACAGAGAAGCGCAGTGGTCAGAAGAGTGGCCAGAAGGCCAGAATATATGGTGTCCCAGGGCAGGTTCGAACTGCCAACCTTCCCCTTAGGAGGGGGATGCTCTATCCAATTGAGCTACTGAGACACTGAGTTGTCACGAGATGAACACTGCGCGACGGACGGCGTGCATGTTAACGGCCAGGCCCTGATTTGTCATGTCATCCGTAGGGCTTTTTAAGTGTAGGCAGGCGCCCGGCAAGGCTGCGGGAAGATTTACCGTGCATTTTGCACTCTCCCAAAAAGCCATCATTGCAGATTGCAACCTTCGCTCTCTGAAAAAACCTTCCAAATGCTTGTTTTTAAAGGACTTAACAGCGGATAGACTGTTGGCACGACGGCTGCTTTGTCTGTTCTCATAACAGAACAAACGGAGTCCGCCTCATGAACAGCACTCTCTTGCTCGCAAACGCGGTCGCCTTGGCGATTTTGGTAGGTTTCCACTTTGCCCCCGAGAGCGCTGAACGGGTTGCTCAGCGCATGCCGCATTACTTGCAGGTGCAGAAAGCGCCGCAGTTGGCACTGTTGAGTGATCAGAGCTTCGCACCGCAAGCGGTCAGCGAGTCTCAGCAGGCACTGCCAGCACTAGCGACCGAACGTCTGGTTTTTTGAAATATCTGCAGGAGTACAGCATGTCCAAATCAGCAGCAGGATTTCTGATCCTCGCCTTATTGAGTGGCGTTGTGCATTTTTCGCTGTTCGAGGAAACCGAAATCACTCTGCCGCTGATTAGCTGTGGCGTGTTTACGGTGTTGTTTGCTCTGGCGCTGATCGCCGGGCGCAGGTTCAAGTTTGATCCAGTACTACGTTGAGCCGGACCAGCTCCAGAAGCTGATTGACGGCGTCCGCCAGGTTGCCCGAATTGTCGATCAGGTGCACAGGCCGGTCACTTGATCTCCTATCCTTGAACAGAGCGTTCCGGGCAAGTCGTGCATCGATCTGCTCAAGCGTCTCTCGACCGCGCCTGAGTAAACGCTCTCGCAGCACCTCATCCCTGACCGTCAGTAAAACCGGCAACAGCGAAGGATAGCGCTCCTGTGCCTGCCGCAAATTGGCACGCGAGCCGTTGACCAATACATGTCGCCCGGCTTGCAACCATTGATCCATTTCCACCGCAATGCCATAGGCGAGGCCGTTGGCTTGCCATGCCAATGAAAAATCACCGGCGCGCTGACGTCTTTCGAACTCTTGCGGCGTTACGCCAATCGCATCCTCGCCCATCGATTCGGCAGATCGCGTGATCACCCGGCGCATGACTTCGCAGTTCAACGCCCGCAATGGCTCACGAGCGGCCTCGATCAGACTGTCCTTACCCGAACCGGACGGCCCCATCAGATAAATAAGCTTGCCATACATCCTGAAAACGCCCTCCAGCAGGTGTTTGCCCCTAGTAAATCGGCAAATTGCCACTATCCTGTACAGGTAAGGAACAAGGATCGAAAACCGCATAGCATGCACGTTCTGACGTCTTAGAACACTAAAGGACGTGCATCAGGAGGCGGTCTTTGATGCGGGCCAAGGCAAAGTTTTCAAACCAGTCCGCATTTCTGATAATTGGTGCTGGCATTACGCCTTTACCCAGCTCAATATTTGTCACAGAATTGACGCCAATGATCTGGCAATTTTGAGGCATGATGCGAGCCTCTTAACAATTCAGGTTGAACCATTTGGCGCGGATGCTTGTCCTACCACACATCTGCGGCCAATCCCGAGAACCGCTCCCCTGAACTAACCGGTTAAATATATGCGCCCATTGAAACAGGCAATTTATTCCAGCCGTACGGCTGACAAGTTCGTCGTACGTCTGCCAGACGGAATGCGTGAACGCATTGCCGAGGTGGCTCGCAATCATCATCGCAGCATGAACTCCGAGATCATTGCGCGCCTTGAGCAGAGTCTTATTCAGGAAGGCGCTTTGGGCGAAGAACTGAGCATGCGTCTGGACAGCCCGGAGCTGTCGTTGCACGAACGCGAGTTGCTGCAACGCTTCCGCCAGCTTTCTCACCGTCAACAGAATGCACTGGTGTCCTTGATCGCCCACGACGCTGAAATGGCTGCAGACGCGTCCTGAGTCATACCGAACACCTCAAGCCAGCATTAGTGCTGGCTTTTTTTCGCCTGAAATTCAGGCCATCCCTTTTCTCTAAAAAAACCCGCCAATAGAGTTGGCGGGCCGTTTATTCATGGCAGATCAAAGCAGGAAGATTGTCGCCAACCCCAGGAAGATGAAGAACCCCCCACTGTCGGTCATCGCGGTGATCATCACGCTGGCCCCCATCGCCGGGTCACGCCCCATCTTCGCCAGCGTCATCGGGATCAAGACCCCCATCAGCGCCGCCAGCAACAGATTGAGAGTCATCGCTGCTGTCATCACCACGCCCAGCGACCAACTGCCGTAAAGCAGATAGGCAACCACCCCGATCACCCCACCCCAGACGAGGCCATTGATCAATCCAACCGCCAACTCCTTACGCATCAGGCGTGAAGTGTTACCGGTGCTGACCTGATCGAGCGCCATGGCACGAACGATCATGGTGATCGTCTGATTACCGGAGTTGCCGCCGATCCCCGCCACGATCGGCATCAGCGCCGCGAGCGCTACCAGCTTCTCTATCGAGCCTTCAAACAGGCCGATCACCCGGGAAGCGAAGAACGCGGTGATCAAGTTGATCGCCAGCCACGCCCAACGGTTATTCAGGGATTTCCATACGGAGGCGAAGATATCTTCCTCTTCACGCAAACCCGCCATGTTGAGGACTTCGCTTTCGCTTTCCTCACGGATCAAGTCAACCATTTCGTCGATGGTCAGACGACCAATCAGCTTGCCGTTCTTGTCGACTACCGGGGCAGAGATCAAGTCGTAACGCTCGAATGCCTGAGCAGCGTCGTAGGCATCTTCGTCCGGGTGGAAACTCACCGGATCGCTGGCCATGACTTCAGCAACCTGTTTATCGGGGTCATTGACCAGCAAACGCTTGATCGGCAGCACACCTTTAAGCACGCCGTCGTAATCGACCACGAACAGTTTGTCGGTGTGACCAGGAAGCTCTTTGAGGCGGCGCAGGTAACGCAAAACTACTTCGAGACTGACATCCTCACGGATGGTCACCATCTCGAAGTCCATCAGCGCACCGACCTGCTCCTCGTCATAGGACAGCGCCGAACGCACACGCTCGCGCTGCTGGTTATCCAGACTCTCCATCAGCTCATGGACGACATCTCGCGGCAGCTCAGAGGCCAGGTCAGCAAGTTCGTCGGCATCCATGTCCTTGGCCGCAGCCAGGAGCTCGTGATCATCCATGTCGGCGATCAGCGTTTCACGGACAGAATCGGATACTTCGAGAAGAATGTCGCCGTCGCGATCAGCCTTGACCAGTTGCCAAAGCGTCAGGCGATCATCCAGCGGCAAGGCTTCAAGAATGTAGGCAACGTCGGCGGAGTGCAGATCATCGAGCTTGCGTTGCAACTCGACGAGATTTTGTCGGTGAACCAGGCTTTCCACCCGGTCCTGATGCGCGCCTTCCTGGCGATGAGTCAGGTCTTCAACGACCCGTTGACGCTGCAGCAGCTCGACGACCTGAGCCAGGCGATCCTGCAGGCTTTCCTGTGTTTTCTTTACTTCGATTTCAGACATAGGCGAACTCCACTCCCAGCAGCGGGGCACGCCGGAAGGATCAATCAGTCAATTCATGATTGGTAAAACGGGGTACTGAGTAACTACTGGGTAAGTCCATGGAAGTTTTCCACAAGCCCCGGCGGGGCTGACGGGCGCAATGATACACCGCCTGACGGTTTAAAACGTTAAAAAATCACGGCTGAAACAAGCGCTTGCGAGACAAACCTGAGCGCAGCCCTGATCCATGCAGATGCGACGACTCATCCCGAAAAGAAAACACACCGGCATTAAAAAATGTAGCAGCTACCCTTGAGCGTAGACCGTCATGGAGGACGTCGAATGCCATCAAAAACATCCCGCTTTGTGCTCGCCAGCCTGCTCTGCCTCCCAGCCGCCGGGGCTGCGACCAGCCTTCATCGCTGCGAAGCTCCTGACGGCAGCATTACATTCACGTCGATGAGCTGTGCAAGCGGAGAAAGGCTCTCAGCGCAGGAGGTTCACCCCTACCTCACCGGCTCAGTGGTCGCGGTGATGCCAGCGCTCAATCACGAAGAAACATCCGGCAAGAAAACCAACGACAGAGAACCTGGCGTTGCCGGCAAAGCAGAAGACAAATGCGGAAATCTCATCGATGCCAGACAACGGCGTGAAGCGATCATTAATCGACGCGTCATTGCCGGCATGAACCAACAGGATGTCGAAAGCGCACTCGGCAAACCGGACAAAGTGAATATTCGGACTTTGACTACAAGCTATCGGTACGATCTCAAGCGAGGTCGCACGGCTCTAGTCGAATTTGATGAGAAAGGGTGCGTCAAAGGAAAAGCCAAATCCCGGACAGCAAAAAGCCCGCGTTAAACGCGGGCTTTTCGATATATGGTGCACTCGACAGGATTCGAACCTGTGACCGCTCGGTTCGTAGCCGAGTACTCTATCCAGCTGAGCTACGAGTGCATTTGTGTTTTTAGACCAGATCACAACTGGTTGAAGCCAGATCACCTGCA
This sequence comes from Pseudomonas sp. RA_15y_Pfl2_54, assembly GCF_963971015.1. Lineage (NCBI taxonomy): Bacteria > Pseudomonadati > Pseudomonadota > Gammaproteobacteria > Pseudomonadales > Pseudomonadaceae > Pseudomonas > Pseudomonas sp. RA_15y_Pfl2_54. The sequence continues at coordinate 96,888 of NZ_CAXAPN010000002.1, read as the reverse complement.
TTGCTGCAAACAACCCTAAAATGGTGCACTCGACAGGATTCGAACCTGTGACCGCTCGGTTCGTAGCCGAGTACTCTATCCAGCTGAGCTACGAGTGCATTTGTGTTTTTAAACCAGACCACAACTGGCTGAAGCCGAGTTACTTATATTGCTATAAACAACTCTTAAATGGTGCACTCGACAGGATTCGAACCTGTGACCGCTCGGTTCGTAGCCGAGTACTCTATCCAGCTGAGCTACGAGTGCATTTGTTGCGCCGCATTATAGCCCGTCTAATCTCTATTCCAACCACTTTTTCTAGTAAATTCAATAATTTACCGAAAAAGCCAGATTACAACGTACTAAGCAAATAATGGCGGAGAACGGGGGATTCGAACCCCCGACACCCTTTTGAGGTGTACTCCCTTAGCAGGGGAGCGCCTTCGGCCACTCGGCCAGCTCTCCGCAACACGGGGCGTATATTAACCACCTTCTTCCCCGTTTGCAAACATAAAAAACGATAAAAATTAATGGCTTGGTTCTTCGTCCTTCTCTTTCTTTATACGCAGGTAAATTTCCTCACGGTGCACGGCAACCTCTTTCGGGGCGTTGACGCCGATACGCACTTGATTTCCTTTAACGCCGAGCACGGTTACGGTGATTTCGCCATCACCGATAATCAGGCTTTCTGCGCACCGACGAGTCAGAATCAGCATACCTTTCTCCTCACGCAATTCAGTTCAGGGACAACAGTCTGCAAAAAAAAGGCACCCGACCTACAACCGGAGCGATCGTAGCCCTACATGCCTGAGTATTGACTAGCGCGAGCAAAAGAACAGTTCAGGTCTCGCGTCATTCAAAAATAAAGGGCGCGATCAAACCGCGCCCTTCAAGGAAACGGAATTACTCGCCCTGACGGGCGGGAGCATCCAGTTCGAAAGCCGTGTGCAGGGCGCGCACAGCCAGCTCCAGATATTTCTCTTCAATGACGACGGAAACCTTGATTTCCGATGTCGAGATCATCTGGATGTTGATGCTTTCCTTTGCCAGGGATTCGAACATGCGACTGGCCACGCCGGCGTGGGAACGCATGCCGACGCCGACGATCGAGACCTTGGCAATCTTGGTGTCGCCGACCACTTCACGGGCACCGATCTCGCGGGCGGTGTTTTCCAGCACGGTCTGCGCGCCCGGGTAGTCGTTGCGGTGCACAGTGAAAGTGAAGTCGGTGGTGTTATCGTGCGCGACGTTCTGCACGATCATGTCGACTTCGATGTTCGCAGCACTGATCGGGCCGAGAATCTTGAACGCCACACCTGGAGTGTCTGGCACGCCACGGATGGTCAGCTTGGCTTCATCGCGGTTGAAAGCGATGCCGGAAATGATCGGCTGTTCCATGGTTTCCTCTTCATCAATAGTAATGAGGGTGCCCGGACCCTCCTTGAAGCTGTGCAGTACGCGCAGCGGAACGTTGTACTTGCCGGCGAATTCCACCGCACGGATCTGCAACACCTTGGAGCCGAGGCTGGCCATTTCCAGCATCTCTTCAAAGGTGATCTTGTCCAGACGCTGAGCGACTGACACAACACGCGGGTCGGTGGTGTAAACACCATCAACGTCGGTGTAGATCTGGCATTCATCCGCCTTGAGCGCTGCAGCCAGTGCCACTCCCGTGGTATCGGAACCGCCGCGACCGAGGGTGGTGATGTTGCCGTGTTCGTCGACACCCTGAAAACCAGCGACAACCACCACGCGACCTGCTTTAAGATCACCACGAATTTTCTGGTCATCAATCTGCAGGATACGCGCTTTATTGTGTGCACTGTCCGTCAGGATCCGCACCTGATTACCGGTGTACGACACCGCCGGCACACCACGCTTGATCAGCGCCATGGCCAACAGGGCAATCGTCACTTGCTCACCAGTGGAAACGATCACGTCCAGTTCGCGCGGAACCGGTTGACCGTCGCCACTGATTTGCTTGGCCAGATCGATCAGACGGTTGGTTTCGCCGCTCATTGCAGACAGCACGACCACCAGGTCATCGCCGGCATCGCGGAATTTCTTAACCTTGTCGGCGACCTGCTCGATTCTCTCGACAGTGCCGACCGAGGTGCCTCCAAATTTCTGTACGATCAAAGCCATTTCAAAGCCGCCTCTGCCCATGAAGGGCGCCCAATAATCACTCAAACAGCCACCGGCCCCGCCACTAGACTGCGGGCCCGGCGGGCCGCCTTATAAACCCTGCTCGACGAATGGAACGGTCAACGCCAGTGCGCCATCCAGCGCGCCGGCGTCGACACCGCCGCCCTGCGCCATGTCCGGACGACCACCGCCCTTCCCGCCCACTGCCGCAGCAGCCTGTTTCATCAAATCACCGGCTTTGAGTTGGCCAGTCAGGTCTTTGGTTACGCCTGCAACCAGAACGACCTTTTCCTCATGGACACTGCCGAGCAGGATCACTGCGCGGCCGAGTTTGTTTTTCAGTTGATCGACCAGCGCCAGCAGCGCCTTGCCATCCTGACCATCCAGGCGTGCAGCCAGAACCTTCACACCTTTGACATCCAGTGCCGAGGCCGACAGATCGTCGCCCGCAGCGCTGGCCGCCTTGGCCTGCAACTGCTCGAGTTGTTTCTCCAGCAGACGGTTGCGCTCCAGCACAGCCGACAGTTTGTCGATCAGGTTGTCGCGACCGCCCTTGACCAGGCTGGCCGCTTCCTTGAGTTGTTCTTCCGCGGCGCTCAAGTAAGCCAGTGCCGCAGCACCCGTGACGGCCTCGATACGACGCACGCCCGATGCCACACCGCCTTCGCTGATGATTTTCAGCAGGCCAATGTCCCCGGTACGGTTGGCGTGGATACCGCCGCACAGTTCGACGGAGAAGTCGCCGCCCATGCTCAGCACCCGCACGTTGTCGCCGTACTTCTCGCCAAACAGCGCCATGGCGCCTTTCTTCTTGGCGGTCTCGATGTCGGTTTCTTCGGTTTCAACGGCGGAGTTCTTGCGAATCTCGGCGTTGACAATGTCTTCCAGCGCTTTCAACTGTTCAGGCTTGATGGCTTCGAAGTGGCTAAAGTCGAAGCGCAGACGCTGACTGTCGACCAGCGAGCCTTTCTGTTGAACGTGATCGCCCAGCACCTTGCGCAGTGCTGCGTGCAGCAAGTGCGTGGCCGAGTGGTTCAGCGAAGTGGCGTGACGCACCTCGGCTTCGACATGGGTTTGCACCGGTGCGCCAACGATCAGGCTGCCCGAGGCCAGCACACCGTGGTGCAGGAAAGCACCGCCGGTTTTGGTGGTGTCGCGCACATCAAAACGGCTGCTACCCGCTTGCAGATAACCACAATCGCCGATCTGGCCGCCGGACTCAGCGTAGAACGGGGTCTGGTTCAGCACCACGACGCCCTCTTGGCCTTCACTCAAAACGTCGACGGACTGACCGTCTTTGTACAAAGCCACAACTTTCGCCGAACCGCTGGTGTTGTGATAACCGGTGAACTCGGTATCCACATCAACCTTGACCAGGCTGTTGTAGTCCATACCGAAGGAGCTGGCGGAACGCGCACGCACGCGCTGGGCTTCCATCTCGCGCTCGAAACCTTCTTCGTCGATGGTCAGGCTGCGCTCGCGAGCGATGTCGCCAGTCAAATCCATCGGAAAACCGTAGGTGTCGTAAAGTTTGAACACTACATCGCCCGGCACCACGTCGCCTTTGAGGTCAGCCAGATCCTGCTCGAGGATTTTCAGACCTTGTTCCAGGGTCTTGGCGAACTGCTCTTCCTCGGCTTTCAACACGCGCTCGATGTGCGCCTGCTGGGATTTCAGCTCAGGGAAGGCTTCGCCCATCTCGGCCACGAGTGCGGCAACGATCTGGTAGAAGAAACTGCCCTTGGCGCCGAGTTTGTTGCCGTGACGGCAAGCACGACGAATGATCCGACGCAGCACATAACCGCGGCCTTCGTTGGACGGCAGCACGCCGTCGGCAATCAGGAAGCCGCAGGAGCGAATGTGGTCAGCCACGACTTTCAGGGATGCCTGATTGTCGTTGGTGCAACCGATGGCCTTGGCCGACGCGGCCAGCAGGCTCTGGAACAGGTCGATTTCATAGTTCGAGTGAACGTGCTGCAGCACGGCACTGATCCGCTCCAGACCCATGCCGGTGTCGACCGACGGCGCTGGCAGTGGGTGCAACACCCCATCGGCGGTGCGGTTGAACTGCATGAACACGTTGTTCCAGATTTCGATGTAACGGTCGCCGTCTTCTTCAGGCGAGCCTGGTGGGCCGCCCCAGATGTCGGCGCCGTGATCGTAGAAAATCTCGGTGCAAGGACCGCAAGGGCCGGTATCGCCCATGGTCCAGAAGTTGTCCGAAGCGTACGGTGCGCCCTTGTTGTCGCCAATGCGCACCATGCGCTCGGCCGGAACGCCGATTTCCTTGGTCCAGATGTCGTACGCCTCGTCATCGCTGGCGTAGACGGTGACCCACAGTTTTTCCTTCGGCAGGTTCAGCCACTTGTCGGACGTCAGGAAGTTCCAGGCATAGGTGATCGCATCACGCTTGAAATAGTCACCAAAGCTGAAGTTACCCAGCATTTCGAAAAACGTGTGGTGACGGGCGGTATAACCGACGTTTTCCAGGTCGTTGTGCTTGCCGCCGGCGCGCACGCACTTCTGGCTGGAAACAGCGCGGGTGTACGCGCGCTTTTCCTGGCCCAGGAAGCAGTCCTTGAACTGGTTCATCCCCGCGTTAGTGAACAGCAGGGTTGGGTCGTTGCCCGGAATCAAAGAGCTGGAGGCTACACGGGTGTGGCCTTGCTCTTCGAAGAAGCGAAGGAAGGCTTCACGGATTTCTGCGCTTTTCATTAGGTTCTTCCACGGAGGCTGCGGCCAAAGGCCTGTTCGAAACGTCAACAGACGAAGCGACGGCAAAGGGCCGCATTATATCGGCCCTGCGCGCGGGGTACAGCGTGTTTATACGATAGAAACGGTCAATTGGACGGCTAACGCTGTCACTTGCGCGAAAACTCGACGAATGTCGCGATCACTTGCTCGATTTGCGAGCGATTGACGTCCATGTGCGTGACCATCCGCAGACGCGCGGCGGCACTCAACTTGATCCCGCGCTCGGCAGCAAACGCCTTGATCGCCAGGGCTTTGTCGCCCATTTGCACATAAACCATGTTGGTCTGTACTGGTTCGACGCTAAAACCTGCCTCACGCAGCCCTTCAGCAAGCCGTTGAGCATTGGCATGGTCATCCGCCAGACGCTCAACGTTGTGATCCAGCGCGTACAAACCCGCCGCCGCCAGTAATCCGGCCTGACGCATGCCGCCGCCGACCATTTTACGCAGACGACGAGCCTTGCCGATCAGTTGCTCAGAGCCGCAAAGCACCGAACCGATCGGCGCCCCCAACCCTTTGGACAGACACACCGATACCGAATCGAAATACCGAGTGATTTCCCGGGCATCGACCCCGAGCTTGACCGCAGCGTTGTACAACCGCGCGCCGTCCAAGTGCAATTGAAGGCCGTGATCTTGAGTGAAGCGTTGGGCGCTGGCCAGATAATCGAGTGGCAACACTTTGCCTTGCATGGTGTTTTCCAGTGCCAGCAGACGAGTCCGGGCGAAGTGGAAGTCGTCGGGTTTGATCGCGGCGGCCACCTGATCAAGATCCAGCGAACCATCGGCCTGTACTTCCAGCGGCTGCGGCTGGATCGAACCGAGCACCGCGGCGCCACCGCCTTCGTACTTATAGGTGTGCGCCTGTTGGCCAACGATGTACTCGTCACCGCGCTCGCAATGCGCCATCAATCCCAACAGATTGCTCATGGTGCCGGTTGGCACGAACAACGCGCCGGCGAAACCCAGGCGTTTTGCCAGTTCGGTTTCCAGACGATTGACCGTCGGGTCTTCGCCGTACACGTCGTCACCGGTGGCGGCGCCGGTCATGGCGTCGAGCATGGCGGGAGTCGGTTGGGTGACGGTGTCGCTGCGAAGATCGATAACGCTCATGAACCTGGCCTCAAGTCAGCAGGGGAAATCCCTTTACGAAGGTGAATTACTGCGGTCATCGCGCCGATTAATCAACCCTTGGCGCAGAAAAACGCCTCACAAGCATTCAAAAAAATCGATAACAATCATCTGAAAGGCGCAATGCACAGACACAAAATCTGTGTTAAAAACGCTGCGCCGCCCGAGAAAGGGTGGCGAAAACGTTCTCAGGGCGGGGTGCAATTCCCCACCGGCGGTAATTGCGCGCAATGCGCATAGCCCGCGAGCGCTTGGCGACGGGCATGGCAATGGCTGTGATCGACGACAAGGTCAGCAGACCCGGTGTGATTCCGGGGCCGACGGTCATAGTCCGGATGAAGAGAGAACGGGATTGACACCCAAGAGCCGTCCGCGCGCTTCTGCGTTCGTGCGTACCCTTGAATCCCCTTCGATTCATAACGCCCTGTTTTTCACACAAACAGGAGTCAGAACATGCAACCCACCGCTATCGACAGCAAAAGCAAACACCCTCATGGCGAGCGCGTCGCGTTCATCCAGGCCTGCTGGCACAAGGAAATCGTCGACCAGAGCCGTAAAGGCTTCGTCGCCGAAATGCTCGTTCAGGGTTATCAGGAATCGGACATCGACTTCTTCGAAGTCGGCGGTGCCTTTGAAATGCCCCTGCATGCCAAGCTACTGGCCAAGACCGGTCGTTATGCCGGCATCGTCGCGGCAGCCCTGGTAGTGGACGGCGGCATCTATCGTCACGAGTTCGTCGCCCAGTCGGTGGTCAGCGGCCTGATGCAGGTGCAACTGGAAACCGAAGTGCCGATATTCTCCGTGTCCCTGACCCCGCATCATTTCCATGCCGGTGAAGAACATCAAAAGTTCTTCTTCGAGCACTTTGTGCACAAAGGTCAGGAAGCGGCGAAAACGTGTGCCGATACGCTGCAGAAGGTTCGGGTGTTGCGTCGCAGTGAGCCCCGTGCGGTCGCTGTCTGATATCTGCACCGAGTGAGGTCTCAGACCTCACTCAGATCCAAATGTGGGAGCGGGCTTGCTCGCTCCCACAGGAGATAGGTGTTGATCCCCCAAATTGTTTCAGGCCAGGGTTTCGTCGGTGGCCGGCACGATCAGGATGCCCGCTCGCAAGCCGTTCTTGACCTTGGGATTGGGAAAGATGATCCGCGCGCCTTCTTCCTCGATGATCCAGCGGGTATTGGCCAAGTCCTCGGCCAGTACATAACCGACTTCCAACTGGGAAAAGTTCTCGATGTCCTGCGGCAGGTTCAGGCGGAACGCATCGCTGTGCTTGATGATTTCCCGCGCCACGCTGAACAGTTGCAAGCCATCCAAGCCCTCCTGCGCCAGATCTGACTCATTGCCTTCAATGATCTGCTTCAGACGGGTTTCCAGCCGCGAGACATCAACCCCTTCGTTCTGCCCGAAGGGCCGCGCCTTGCCCAATTCCAGCGTAAAAGCCTCGGCGCCGAGTTTGTCGTAGGTATATGCGCTGAACACGATCGACGGTTTATTCTGCAACAGCACCGCTTCCATGCCCGCAGCACGCAAGCGCGCCAGCTCTCTACGCGAATGCTGGCGTCCTTCCTTCCACGGATACAGGGCGAATTGCTCGATCTTCGAGCCGCGAATGGCCGTGTGCAGGTCATAGTGCAAGCGCTGGCGATCCGGCAGGCTGAAGAAACTCGCCGCCAACCGCTCAAGTTCACAGGCACGCAGCGCTTCAGAGCCGCTGCTTTGTTCGTGACGACCGTTGAACAGCCGATTGACGTCCTGCTCGATGAAACGCTCGCCTTTGCGAATCGCCTCAGTGTTGCCGAACAGGAACAGAATGCGTGCGCGCGGCTTCAGATCGCCGCGAGCGATGTCATGCAGCAGCCGATCCAGCAGCTCGATCGGTGCGGTTTCGTTGCCGTGGATGCCTGCCGACAGCAGCAGGTCCAGGCCATTGTCAAGCGCTTGCGGTGGCCGGACCTCCAGCGCACCTTCGCTCAACCAGCGCATCCGCACGCCTTCGACAGTCAGTTGAGTCTTCTCCGCCGGTTCGCGGCCGGCGAGGGTCAGTTCAAGCAGTTTGCCGAGGGCGAGCATAGAGCGGTTTCCTTAGTGGTCGTGGTTGCAATCCGGGCCGTGCACGTGGTCTTCGTCGCCGCCAACGTCGGCCGGTTCCATTTCCAGTTGCAGACTTACCAGATTAGTCGCCAATGGGCGCAGCAGCAGGTTGGCGTACTCGGCATCACCTTCTTCAACGTCGACGCCGATCAGCAGTTGGCCACGGCCATCCTGCTGGATCCACAGCTCTTTGCCTTGCCACATGACCGCGACGCGGGTGCACGAGGTTTGCAGTTGCGTGCCGTCGGTGTCTTCAAGGATCAGCTGCAGGGAATCGCTCATGTTTTTACTCTCTTGGGGAGACGAACCGCACGCCGCGTTCAAGCGGCGCGCCGGCCATCAATTGATCTGGAATGGATAAACCGCGCCCAGTTTAAGGATTTGCGTGAGTTCATCCAGTGCCGTCCGGCATTCAAGCAGCAATTGCGGGTCCGCCAGATCGGTTTCGCTCAGGCGGTCGCGGTAGTGCTTTTCAATCCATGCGGTCAACGAACCGTACAACGGGGCCGTCATGATAACCCCTGGGTTGACCGCCGCCAGCTCGGTTTCATTCAGTGCAACACGCAAGCGCAGGCACGCCGGACCGCCCCCATTCTGCATGCTCTGCTTGAGGTCGAAGACCTTCACTTCGCGGATCAGACCGCCGGAGCTGGTCAGGCTTTGCAAGTAAGCCCACACGCGCTCGTTGGCCTGGCACTCTTGCGGCACGATCAACAGCATCGAGCCGTCAGGGCGCGACAACAACTGGCTGTTGAACAGGTACGAACGCACGGCGTCGTCGACGGTGACCGCCGAACGCGGCACACAGATCGACTGGAAATTGCCGCCAACCCTGGCCAGTTTGCCTTGCAACTCGGCCAGCATCTGATCGGTGTCGAGGAACGCGTCCTCGTGATAGAACAACACCTCGCCATTGCCCACGGCAATCACGTCGTTGTGGAACACGCCCTGATCGATCACGTTCGGATTCTGCTGTGCGTAAACCACGCCTTCGTCCCGCAGACCGTGCAGACGCGCTACCGCTTGCGACGCTTCGAGGGTCTGCCGGGCCGGGTATTTTTGCGGCGCCGGGAAACGGTTGTCGAAGGCACTGCGACCGAACACGAAGAACTCGACACCGGCCTCGCCGTACTCACGGCAGAAACGCGTGTGGTTGGCCGCGCCTTCGTCACCAAACTGCGCCACCGCTGGCAGCGCAGCGTGATGGGCGAAGTGTTGCTGATTGGCGAACATCGCGCCGAGCACGCGGCTCGTGGTCGGGTGCTCGATGCTGCGGTGGTATTTGCAGTTGAGGTTAGCGGCGGTGAAATGCACACGGCCGTCAGCGGTGTCGGCACTCGGGCTGACCGTCGCAGCGTTGGCCACCCACATGCTCGACGCCGAGCAACTGGCGACCAGCAAAGGCATGGCCTCTTTGGCCGCGCGCTCGATCACTTGCGCGTCGCTGCCACTGAAACCCAGACGGCGCAGAGCGGCCACGTCCGGACGTTCCTGCGGCGCCAGCACGCCTTGCTGAAAGCCCATTTCCATCAGCGCTTTCATTTTCGCCAGGCCTTGCAGCGCCGCTTCCTTCGGGTTCGAGGACTGCTGGCTGTTGCTCTGGGACGCAACGTTGCCGTAGGACAGACCGCCGTAGTTATGGGTCGGCCCCACTAGACCGTCGAAATTGACTTCATAGGATTTCATCAGCGAGGCTCCACGAGAATCTGTTGTTATAGGCTTCAGTAACTATTCTTTGTGACCGAGGCGCGGCTATCGCCAGCAGGCTGGTTCCCACAGGGAAATGCATTCCACTTTGAGTGCCACCTGCTAACGATGGGCATCACGCCATCTTTACGCCGGGTGTAAGCGATGCAGGCAACACCAGGCTCGGTGTTTCCAGCGACGCCACCGGGTACGCGCAATAATCCGCCGCGTAGTAGGCACTGGCGCGATGGTTGCCCGAGGCCCCCACACCGCCAAACGGCGCGCTGCTCGCAGCCCCCGTCAATTGCTTGTTCCAGTTGACGATGCCGGCGCGGCTTTCCAGCCAGAATTGCTGATAACGATCTTCGGAATCCGACAACAGACCGGCGGCCAAGCCGTAAGCGGTGTCGTTGGCCTCACTGATCGCTGCGGCGAAATCGCTGTAGCGGATCACTTGCAGCAACGGGCCGAACAGTTCTTCGTCCGGACGCTCGGCCACTGCGGTCACATCAATAATGCCGGGGGTCAGCAACGCGGCTTGCGCCTGCGGCTGCGTCATGTCCAGCAGTGACACGGCGCCATTGGCCAGTAAATGCGCTTGGGCATCCATCAACGCTTTCGCCGCGCCAAGGGAAATCACTGACCCCATGAACGGTGCCGGTTGCTGATCGAACGCACCGACTTCAATGGTCGAGCTGACCTCAACCAGACGCTTGAGCAGGCTGTCGCCCCACGCGCCTTGTGGCACCAGCAGACGACGAGCGCAGGTGCAACGCTGGCCCGCCGAGATGAAGGCCGATTGAATGATCGTGTACACCGCCGCGTCGAGGTCAGCGACCTGATCCACCACCAGCGGGTTGTTGCCCCCCATTTCCAGCGCCAGAATCTTGTCCGGACGCCCGGCAAATTGCTGGTGCAAGTGGTTGCCGGTACGGCTCGAGCCGGTGAAGAACAGACCGTCGATGCCCGGGTTCGCCGCCAGCGCAATGCCGGTTTCACGAGCGCCTTGCAGCAGGTTCAGGACGCCGGCCGGCAACCCGGCTTCGATCCAGCACTTGACCGTCAGCTCGGCAACTTTCGGGGTCAGCTCGCTGGGCTTGAACAGCACGCTGTTACCGGCCAGCAACGCCGGCACGATGTGACCGTTGGGCAAGTGACCAGGGAAGTTGTAAGGCCCGAACACGGCAACCACGCCGTGAGGCTTGTGGCGCAGCACGGCGGTGGCGTCGCCCAACGGGCCGCTCTTCTCGCCGGTACGTTCGCGGTAGCTCTGCACCGAGATCGCGATCTTGTTGACCATGCTGGTGACTTCGGTGGCGGCTTCCCACAGTGGTTTGCCGGTTTCCTCACCGATGGTGCGGGCCAGTTCGTCGCTGTGGTGCTTCAGTGCAGCAGCAAAGGCTTCGAGCACGCTGATGCGCTCTTGCAGCGTGCGCCGTGCCCAACCCGGAAAAGCCTGACGCGCCGCCTGCACGGCCGACTCGACCTGCGCAGCAGTGGCGCCCTCCCCCGACCACAGCACTTGCTGGGTCACCGGGTTCAGTGACTGAAAAGCTTCGCCCTGACCGGCCAGCCATTCACCTGCGATGTATAGCGAATTCATTATTTCGACTCCCGAGCAGCAGACAACGCCACGGCGCGCACTTGGTCGCCCGCGTTGAGTTGAAGACGTTTGGCGGTGTGTGGATCGACCACCAGCGTGCCCGCAGCCAGACGTGCCGGCGCAGCCGTGATGCGGCAGTCTTCGCGTTTGCGGTTATGGATGATGAACGGCGTGGCATCGTCGCCCGGCGTACCGACCGCCAGTACCAGCGCCTCGCTGTCTCGCACCGCGCGGATCTTGCTGGTTTCGCATTCGATGGCCGGACCGGCGTCAAAGATGTCGACGTAACCCTGATAACTGAACCCTTCGCTCTTGAGCATCGCCAGCGCCGGCTCGGTGTCCGGATGGACCTGGCCGATGACATTGCGTGCATCAGGCGACAGGAAGCAGGTGTACAGCGGGAATTTCGGCATCAGTTCAGCGATGAACGCCTTGTTGCCGACACCGGTCAGGTAATCGGCCTGGCTGAACTCCATCTTGAAGAAGTGCCGACCCAGACTTTCCCAGAACGGCGAACGGCCAGCGTCATCCGACACACCGCGCATCTCGGCGATGATCTTGTTGCCGAACAGTTCCGGGAACTCGGCGATGAACAGCATCCGCGCCTTCGACAGCATGCGACCATTGAGACCGTTACGGTAATCGGCGTGCAGGAACAGTGAGCACAGCTCGGAGTTGCCGGTCAGGTCGTTGGCCAGGAACAGCGTCGGGATCTCGCGATAGATGTTCAACTCTTGCGAAGCGCTGACGGTCAGGCCGACACGGAAGTTGTACCAGGGCTCACGCAGACCGACCGCGCCGGCAATGGCGGAAATACCCACCACGCGGCCGTCGTCGTCTTCAAGCACGAACAGGTAATCCGCATCGCCACGGCCGGCTTCGCCGCGAAAGGTCTTTTCAGCCCAGTCGACCCGATGGGTCAGGCGCTCTTCGTTGGCCGGCAACGTGGTCAGGCCAGTGCCGGTGCTGCGGGCCAGGTCGATCAGCGCGGATAAATCGCTGCTGCGTACGGGACGAACAATCATGCTATCTCCTCAAACGGGCCGCCTTCGCCACCCGTAAAACTCGCTAAGGCGTTAAACCGCCACCAGGCGCACGCTGGCACCTTCACCGACGCCCAAGGCCTCGGCCGCTTCCAGATCAAGCGTCACCGGTTTGCCCGGCGCGTAGTCCAGCTCAAGCAACACGGCGCGGTAATCCTGCAACTGGGCGTTGGCCACCAGATACTGGCGACCGGCACCTTTGACCGGCTCGCCGATCTTCACCGGCACCACACGGCTCTGGGCGATCGAACGGATCCCCGACACACGCGCATGCAGGGTCGGGCCGCCGTCGAAAATGTCGATGTAGTGATCGGTCTCGAAGCCTTCGCGCATCAGGATGTCGAAGGTGATCTGCGCACGCGGGTGTACCTGACCCATCGCCTCTTGGGCGGAGTCCGGCAGCAACGGCACATAGATCGGGTAATGCGGCATCAGCTCGGCGAGGAACGTACGGCTTTTCAACCCGCACAGGCGCTCGGCTTCGGCGTAGTTGAGGTCGAAGAAGTTGCGACCGATGGCGTCCCAGAACGGCGAGTCGCCATGCTCATCGCTGTAACCGACGATCTCGGTCACCACCGAATCGGCGAACCGCTCCGGGTGGCTGGCGACGAACAGCAGACGACCACGGGAATTGAGTTCGGCCCACGGCGAACCCACCAACTCACGCTGCACGTAGAAACTGGTCAGCAAGCTATTGCCGGTCAGGTCGTGGCACTGTGAAAGCACATGGATCTTGTTGTGGATCTTCAGCTCGCGGGAGGCGTGGACGAAGGTCTCGTTGCGAAAGCTGTAAAACGGTTCCGAATAACCGGCCGAAGCAACGATCGCCGAGCAGCCGACCAGTTTGCCGGTGGTGGAGTCTTCAAGGACGAAGAAATAACTCTCTTCACCGTTGAAGCTCACTTCGGCGGCGAACGAGGCTTCGCTCGCCGCGATCTTGTCGCTCAGACGTTCCACGTCATCCGGCAAGGAAGTGACACCAATCGGACTGTCCGCAGCCAGACGCTGTACCTCGCCCAGATCAGCCATTTGCGCGGGGCGCATCACCAGCATGGTGTCACTCCTTTCTCTTATAAAAATCACAGAAAAAACACCGAACATTGTTGGAGCGGGCTTGCCCGCTCCCACATTTGATATTGCCCGGTATCAAAAATTGGGTTCGACGCCTGAACCGCTCAGGCGTCGAAAGGTGTATCAAGCTTGCGTCAGTGTTGCAGCGGCACGCTCGAAGCGGTCCAGACCGGCATCGATATCAGCGTCCTCGACCACCAGGCTCGGGGCGAAACGGATCACGTCGGGACCTGCTTGCAGAATCATCAGGCCTTCTTTTTCAGCGGCGTTGAAGATGTCTTTGGCCTTGCCTTTCCAGGCGTCACTCAGCACGCAACCGATCAGCAAGCCGAGGCCACGCACCTGAGTGAACAGGCCGTACTTCTCGCCAATTTGCTCAAGACGGGTTTTGAACTTGTCGTGCTTGGCATTGACGCCGCTCAGCACTTCAGGGGTGTTGATCACGTCGATCACCGCTTCAGCAACCGCGCACGCCAGCGGGTTGCCGCCGTAGGTGGTGCCATGGGTGCCGACGACCAGATGTTTGGCCAGCGCTTCGGTGGTCAGCATCGCCGCGATCGGGAAACCGCCGCCCAGGCTCTTCGCGCTGGTCAGGATATCCGGGGTCACGCCGTAATGCTGGTAGGCAAACAGCTTGCCGCTGCGGCCCATGCCGGTCTGCACTTCATCGAACACCAGCAGCGCGTTGTTCGCATCGCACAGTTCGCGGGCACCTTGCAGGTAAGCCAGTTCGGCCGGCAGCACGCCGCCCTCGCCCTGGATCGGTTCGAGCACGACCGCGCAGGTCTTGTCGGAAACGGCCGCTTTGAGCGCCGCCAGATCGTTGTAGGGAACGTGGGTGATACCGGTGATTTTCGGGCCAAAACCGTCGGAATACTTCGACTGGCCACCCACATTCACGGTGAACAGGGTGCGACCGTGGAAGCTGTTCAGCGCGGCGATGATCTCGTATTTCTCAGTGCCGAAACGGTCGAACGCGACGCGACGGGCCAGCTTGAAGGCGGCCTCGTTGGCTTCGGCGCCGGAGTTGCAGAAGAACACACGCTCGGCGAAAGTTGCGTCGATCAGCTTGTGCGCCAGACGCAGGGCCGGCTCGTTAGTGAACACGTTCGAAACGTGCCACAGCTTGTTCGCTTGCTCGGTCAAGGCACCGACCAGCGCTGGGTGCGCGTGGCCCAATACGTTGACGGCGATGCCGCCGGCGAAGTCGATCAGCTCGCGGCCGGCCTGATCCCAGACGCGGGAACCGGCGCCACGCACCGGAATGAAAGCGGCAGGCGCGTAGTTGGGAACCATAACCTGGTCGAAATCGGCGCGTTGTACCGCAGCGTGCTCAACGGACATCGGAGTCTCCTGATGAGGGCCACCCGCCTGAAACTGGCGAGCGATGGGGGGATTGTAAGGACAGTTTTCAGCCCGGCCTTGCCGCCAAGCGACAACTTCTTATAGCGCAAACCCCGGTTTTTCCCGGGTTTACGGCAATGCGACAAATAGCGTCGCAAAGGCGCAGTTTAAACTGGCGCTGCCGATTGCGGCAGACGCGGGAGAATATCAACTCAGCCTCACGTCCAAGCGATAAATATGTACCGCACCTGGATCGCCACTTCCTGATTTGCTGTCGCTCTTTTCAACGGCCAAGGAACGGCACATGCATTTGCCTCAAGGACAGCACCCCACAGCTAGAACCGACACGACCGACCCGCAACACCCCGATGATCACTATCAGCACTTGAAGAACGCCCTGCCCGACTGGCTTGCCAACGTCTCCCCCACCCGACGCCAGGCCCTGAAAAAAGTCCAGCCGTCACAAACCCTCACACTGCAGGCGGTATCGACCGCGCAGCATCAGAGACTCAAAGCCCTCAACGCCGAACACTGGACGGCGCAAAGCGAGGTCGACACGCAACTGGAACATTTGCAGGACGCCAGTGCCTTCGCCGAACCCTTGCTCAAGCAAGCGCTGAAAAGCCGCTTCGACCTGGATGTGGATGTGCGCAAAACGTTCCTGCGCCTGTATATCCCCGCAACCACGCCCTGGTTCCCGATCAGTACCGGCGCTCGGACCTGGACGGTCTCGCTGCTGGATGCCGCGCTGCATAACTTCGAAGAAAAGGAAACCCGCAACAAGGCCTTCGAAGCCGATTCGACTTACATCACCCAGCCCTCATCCACCGGCCAGTTCGATACCCTGCCGTCAATCAAGGCCAAACTGAGCATCGCGAACTTTACAAAACTGTGCCGGGAACTGGATATCGGCGCGCAATACAAAACCCATCTGGAAGCCCACCTGGGCTTCTCCGATCCGGCAGTGGCAACGTCGCTGCGCCAGAAGATTGATGCAAGTGAAAAAGCCGCGATGCGCGCAGCGCTGCAAATGGCACTGATGAACCGTGACATTTCGCAAAGTTCTTTTCGCCTGATCGACGCGATGCTCGACGGGCTGCAAGGCATACGAATCAACAGCGTGCCCGTGGTGCGTCATGACGTGACGATGATGGGCGCCACGCTTACCGGTATCGTCGTGTTTGCCCCCAGCCTGGAGGAGGCGCGAAAAAACGCCCAAGTGGTGGCCTATGTCCCGGAAGACCCCGAGCACCCGTTCAAGGAATATGCCTCGGCGCTCGAGATGGTCATTGAATTGACCCGACAGTTGCGCTCAAAGGATTACCAGCACTTTTTCAGCCGGTTCGTGAATCACGAACACCGCGGTTTTTTCTTCTCCGGCCTCAATGACCGCCTGAGCAAAATCAAATGGCACCCAAGCGAGAAAGGGAGCTCTGAACCCGCCTGGCGGGCGTCCCCGGTCGAGCGCCCCAATCTGGAGACGGCATTCATCCCGTTCCACGACGACCTGTGGCAACACCTCTATCAGGCGAAACTCAACAAGATCCTCAATGACGCCCGTTTCATCGCCGTGCCGACCGCTTCGGTCGACCAGAAAGCCCGCTGGGCCTTCTGGGATTCGGTGGTCAATATCATTTCGACGATCGTACAGACCGCAGCGCTGGTCGTTGCGCCGTTCGTGCCCGTGCTGGGCGAAGCGATGATGGCGTACATGGCTTATCAGTTTCTCAACGAGGCCTTCGAAGGCATCATCGAATGGGCACAGGGGCGCACCACCGAAGCGTTCGAACACTTGATGAGCACCCTCGAATCGCTGATCCAGTTGGGGTTGTTTGCAGTCGGCGGGAACATTGCCGTGGCCGAGCTTCCCAAGATTTTGCCCAAAGAAATCGTCGCCTTCATCGACCGTTTCAAAACGGTCAAAATGACCAACGAACAAGTCCGTTACTGGGATCCTGATCTCGGTCGCTATCAACAGGAGAGCGCTCCTGACGCCGACTCCACGCCTAATCAACTGGGCCTGCACGAGCATCAGGGCAAACATCTGTTGCCGCTCGAAAACGCCCATTTTGCCGTGAGCGAAAGCACAATCCCCGGCCAGTACCGGATCGAACACCCGACCCGTCCCGATGCTTACCAGCCGCTGTTGCGACACAACGGCGACGGCGCCTGGCACACGGAACTCGAACAACCACTGGAATGGGACAAGCCCACGGCGTTGCGCCGGATCGGCCCCTTGGTCGAGTCGTTTTCCCCACTCGAACGCGAAACGATTCTTCAGGTCAGCGGGGTCAACGAAGGCGCCCTGCGCAAAATGCATGTCGAACAGGAAAAACTGCCGCCGCTGCTGGCCGACAGCATCCAGCGCTTCAAGATCGATCAGCAACTGCAACGTTTTAACGACTATCTGAGCAGCGATGCGCCCGAGCAATACCTGCGCGCCGACCCGGTCATGCAGTTGCAACTGTTGACCGAGCAGGGTCGCTGGCCTGCCGGCAAACGCCTGCGTTTGCTGGATAAACAAGGCGAACTCATCTGGCAATCCTCCAGTGACGAGCGCTTGCCGCTGACCGAGTTGCATCAAGCCAGCCTGATCGGCGACGACCTGCTCAAAAGCCTGTTTTATGCCCTCGACGAGGCGCAAGGCAAAGCCCTGCTGGGCATGGAGTTTTCCGGCCCGACGCCGCCACTGGACGTACGCAGCCAGATGCTTCGCAAGCAACTGGCCCAGCTCGCCATGCAACAACGCAGCGTCATGTTCGAGGCGCGCTATCAGGCGCTGCAGCACAGCGACGATCCACTGGCGCAGCCCCTGCTCCAGCACGATCCGGCGCTACCGGCCGCCGTCACCCGCGAATTACTCGCCACGACCACCAGTGACGAACTGCTGGCCATCAGCGAAGGGCAAGTGCCGGCGCGTCAGCAGCAACTCATGCAACTGGCCCGTCAGGAAGTGCGTGTCACCCGCGCCTATGAAGGGCTGGAGCTCGATTCCGTCAACAACCCGGATTCTGACACCCTGGCACTGCACAGCCTCAAACTGTTACCTGGCTGGAGCGGCGATGTACGTATCGAAATCCGCGACGGGTACTACGAAGGGCCGATACTCGACAGCACCGGCCGCAGCGATGCCCCCGCGCAGAAAATCCTCGTGCGAAAAAGCGATGGCAACTATCAGCCCTACGATGAACGCGCTCAGGAGCTGCATTCGGCCACCGATTTCTATTCAAGCCTGCTCCACGCCTTGCCGGATGCCGATCGCCGGGCGTTGAACCTGCAAATCAGCGACGTAGGTAAATTGAAGCAAGCGATTCGAGCGAATCCGATGGCGCGCAGCGAACTGCGGGTTGCGATTGCACAACCACCGCTACCGGAGCCCGTTATCGATACGTTGCGCCTGGTCGGTGTTGAAAGTCATCCACCAACACGCAGTGCGCAAGCGCGAACGCTCGCTGAGCGGATACTTGAGGTCTATCCGAACGAATCGCCAGCCGAAGTGCAGATGTTTATTTTCGAGCACCAGCGAGGCGCGGGTGGTGTGCGAGGCGAGCTCTCGCGACTTCACCGCGAGTACATCAGGCTCAGCGACGATCTGCGTCGCTGGCAGTTCGATGTGCCGTCGCACGACCCGCAGACAGGTCTGGCGTTGACACCGATTCAGCGCAGAGCCGCCCTGCAAAGCCGTTCGACCCTCAGACGCGGGATCGAGCGGTGCTGGCGCAAGCAAACGCGCGGACCGGCCGGTTACCTGATGCAGATCACTGACCCGATCATTGGCGAGCTTCCTGTGCTGGATGCTGACTTCAGCCACGTCACCTCTCTGGCGATCAATGGCATCAGAAGTACCCGCGGTGTCGATCAGTTCTTGCAGCGTTTCCCCACATTGATGTATCTGGATGTGCAAAACGCCAACCTGCCAAATCTGCCGTCCGCCCTCACCTCGATGCCGGTGCTGCGGCAACTGATCCTGCGCAATTGCAACCTGCGCCTCGGCGCTGGCGATCAGGTTTTACTGGCTTCATTGTCAGACCTGTCCGTTCTCGATCTGCAGGACAACCCGCTAGGGCTGCACCTCGATATCCAGCCAATGACCTCGCTGCGTTTACTCAACCTGACCAATACCGGTATCACGGAGGCGCCAGCCAATCTGCTGAGCCACCCACGATTGGTCAGCGGTAAATTCGCCAGCAACCTGATCACCGAAGTGCCGGACGCCTTATTCACACTCAACAGCATGCTCAGCGACGGCTTCAATTTCGCCGACAACCCGCTGAGCGCCGCCTCGCGAGAACGCGTGAAAACCCATTACCAGCGCACCACAAAGCACTTCGGGGTAGTGCCTGAAGAAGTCGACATCAACCGCACGATCAACCTGTTTGCGGCACTCGAGCCTGCGCAGGCTACCGACGTGTTCTATCAACTGCCCGGAACGCTGGCTCAAGGTCGGGCGCAACTGACCCAATGGGAAGTCGAATTCAGACAGATGAAGGATGGCCTTGCGCAATGGAGCCGAAACATTCCCGAAAACGACCCCACGACCGGCCAACCGCTGAACCTGAACGAGCAATCCAGCGAACTGATGCACCGCGAGCGATTCGCTCAGGCGCTGGAGCAATTCTGGGGCAGCAGAACCCCACACCAGCCCACGCTCAGAAGCTGGTACCTGGAGGCGAATCTGGACTTCATCGGCGATCTGCCAACGCTGGATGCCGACTTCAGCCACGTCTCCAAACTGAGCCTGACCGGCAATAAAGACGTTTCAGCGCTGACGCCATTTCTGCATCGTTTCCGGAACCTGGAAGCGCTGCATCTGTTTGATTTCGATCTGGAACCGGCGTCCAGTTCGATCATCGGTTTTCCTCGCCTGACCACGCTGGAGCTGAAGAATTGTGCGGTGGTGCTGACCCCGGAAAACCAGGCAGCTCTTTGCACCATGAGCAGCCTGGAAACACTGGAGCTGGGCAACAATCCGCTGGGCACACTGCCCGACCTGAATCTGCTGCCCAACCTGACTTATATCGATGTGAGCAACGCTGGCTTGTCCACCGTCCCGGACGGCGTCATCGATCACCCGAATCTGCGCACGATGATCTTCAGCGACAACCTCATCACCGAACTGCCCGAGGCCATTTTCGAACTGCCCCCCAATCGCAGCGACGGGATGGATTTTGCCGACAACCCTCTATCAGCCGCGACTCGCGAACGGATCAAAATCTATTACCGCAAGACGGGGCAAGACTTCGATGTGCAGGCCGATCCGGCTGACATTGCCGTGGCTCGGGAACTGTTTCCACAACTGGATGCGCAGGAAGCCAGTGACATGATCTACGACTTGCCCGGCACCCTGGTCGATAGTCATGATCAACTCGGTCGCTGGCAAACCGAGCTCACCACGCTGACAGCCAATCTCGCCACGTGGGCGCCTAAGGTTCCCTCCCTCCATCCCGTCACCGGTGAAGCCCTGACGGCCATCGAATTGCTCAACGAGTACGCATACCGCAAGGCGTTCGGGCAAAAGCTTGAGAACTTCTGGCGTCATCGCTTGACCCTGTCCGGAATGCGTGACGATTCTTTTTCCTCGGGCCTGCCATTCATCGGTGACATGCCCGTGCTCACGACAGACTTCAGCCACGTCTCGAACCTGCACCTCAAGGGCAATCCTGCCTTGCGTGGAATCGAACCGTTCCTTGATCTGTTTCCCAGAGTGCAATCGCTTGAGATGCGCGACCTCACCATGGAGCAATTCCCCGCGCCCGTTGGTCGCATGCAGGAACTGAAGGATCTGACGCTGAACCATTGCCAGCTCACGTTGACCCCCGAGGGGCAAAACACACTGATCTCACTGAGCGACCTTGAACGTCTGGACCTGAGCAACAACCCGTTGACGCTGGCACCGGATATCGCGGCGATGCCAAAATTGAATGACATTCGCTTGTCCAACTGCAGCCTGACCCAACTGCCAAATGGTCTCGAAGCACATCCCAACCTGAAATCAGTTCTGCTCGAAAGCAACCGCATCACCGAATTACCCGAAGCGTTTTTTCAAATCGACGCCGATCTGGCTGACGGCGTCGATCTGTATGACAACCCTTTGTCGGACGCCAGTCGTGATCGCATCAAGACGTTCTACAACCAACAAGGATGCGACCTTGGCGTGCAGGCCGATCGTGCTGACATCGGCCGCGCGCGCGCCTTGTTTCCGGAGTTGGAAGACGAAGACGCCAACCATATGATCTACAAACTGCCGGGCTCGCTGGACGACGGTCGAGCCCAGCTTTTGCGCTGGGAAAGCGAAATGGCCCAAATGGATCGCGACCTCAATGCCTGGACCGAGGCCATTGCGGCAAGCGACCCCGAGACTGGCCAGCCACTCAGTACCACCGAGGTGGCAACCGAGCGCGAAGCCAGACAAGAGTTCAGCAACGATCTTCAGCAGTTCTGGCGCCAGCGCCGCGCAGACAAACTTGAGCTGCGCTCCAATACGTTCACTGCCGAACTGCCCTTCACCGGTGATCTGCCCGCCCTGTCGGCTGACTTCAGCCATGTCAAACAATTGTCCTTGCAGGGCAAATCAACGCAAAACGTCCCGGACGCGTTCCTGAACTGTTTCCCTGGTTTGTCGGGACTGGAAATGCGCGATATTGCCCTGCGCCGCTGGCCTCAGGCGCTGAACAGGATGCCCTCGCTGCTGACCCTGGCGCTTAGCAACTGTGGTGTGGTCTTTGACGCCCAGGCGCAAGCCATGCTTTCAGGCATGCGCCGGCTGACGATGCTCGATCTGTATAAAAATCCACTGGGTGTGGTGCCTGACGTTTCGCCGCTCAAGGCGCTGACTTACCTCGACCTGTCCGAAACCGGTATCGGCAGCGTCCCGGCCGGCCTGACGGAGATTGCCGACCTCAACACCGTGTTGTTGAACGATAACCGCATCACCGAGTTGCCGGAGGCGCTCTACAACCTCCCCGACCCGGTCAGCAATGGCATCGCTCTGGACGACAACCCGATGTCTGCAAAGACGCGCGATCAGATCAAAGCCTATTACCAACGTACCGGCAGGCATTTTTTCGTACTGGCCGAACAGGCCGATGTCGAACGGGTACAAGCGTTGTATCCACATTTTTCGCAGACCCAAGCCAGCGATCTGATTTACCGCCTGCCCGGCACATTGGCGGATGGACGCGTTGAACTGGCACGTCGAGAGACCGAACTGACGACCCTCAACAACGACCTTGAGCACTGGATGAACGCGCAGTTGCTTGACCCCGTCACCCGCCAATCGCTGGAACCGCAAGCGCGGCTGCAAGAGCAATCCAAAAGGATGAAATTCAAGGAAAGCCTGGAAAATGCCTGGCGTCGCAAATCATCCGCAATTCAGTCCGCGTCCAGCCTGACCCTCGACCTGTCGTTCATCGGAGACCCGCCTGCCTTGGCCGCGGACTTCGGGCATGTGCTTGAACTGGATCTGACCAGCACGGCTACCGTTGCGCCGCGAACCGAAGGCTTGCTCGCCCGCTTCCCTAACCTGCTGAGTCTTAAGATGCGGGGGTTTGAACTCGAGAGCATTCCCGCCGAGGTTTTAAGCATGAAGAAACTCAAGCTGCTGAATCTGCCCGAGTGCAGCATCCGTCTGACAGAAGACACTGCGAATGCGCTGGGGACTCTGGAAGAAATCGACAGCCTGGACTTAAGCAACAATCCCCTAGGACGCGCGCCCGACATCAGCCGCATGAAGCAACTGACCCGCCTGGATCTGAGTAATACCGGACTCACCGAGACGTGGCCGGCACTGTTCGACTCCATCACACTGAGCCACGCCGACCTTTCGGATAACGCGATCACCGAGTTGTCGATTGAAATACTGCGTGGTGATCGTCAGTTGATCGCCCACTTCAACTTCGATGGTAATCCGTTGTCGGGGCTGGCCCGCAGACGGCTTGAAGACTATGCACAATTGCGCGCAGCCAGGCTGAATGAACCGCGCTGGCGCCAGCAGATCACCGTGGGGGATGACACGAGCTCATCGTCTTCGACGTTTGCGACCTCGCCGCAATCGGAGAATTAACAATAGTCGCCAACCCGACGCGGCTCAGCCGCGCTCGGGCGGCACCGACGACAATTCGAACGGGCTGCTGCTTCGCCGCTGGTTGCGATCTTCTCGCGGCGTGGCACCGAAGAAGTTGCGATAAGCGCTGGAGAAGTGCGGCCCCGAGGAGAAGCCGCACGACAGACCGATCTGAATGATCGACTTGCTGGTTTGCATCAACATTTGCCGGGCCTTGTTCAGGCGCAGTTCCAGGTAGTACTGGCTCGGCACACGATTGAGGTATTGCTTGAAGATCCGCTCCAACTGCCGACGGGATACGCACACATGCTGGGCAATTTCGTCGGTGGTCAGCGGCTCTTCGATATTGGCTTCCATCAGCAACACCGCCTGGGTGAGCTTCGGATGGCTGGAGCCCAGACGGTTCTGCAACGGAATGCGCTGACGCTCGCCGCCCTCGCGGATGCGCTCCACCACCAGTTCTTCGGACACCGCACCGGCCAGCTCTGCACCGTGATCACGCGCCAGCACTGCCAGCAACAAGTCGAGCACCGACAGGCCGCCACACGCGGTCAAGCGATCACGGTCCCAGTCGAACAGATGGCTGGTCGCGATGACTTTAGGAAAACGCTCAGCAAAATCGTCCTGCCAGCGCCAGTGGACGGCAGCGCGGTAACCGTCGAGCAAACCGAGTTGCGCCAACGGATACACGCCGGCCGACAGACCTGCGATCACACAGCCAGCCCGCACCAGTTGTTTCAGTGCACTGCTCAGAGCCGGCGCCAAAGACGTCGGTGGCTCATCGGCGAGCAGAAACAGTTTCTGGAAGTTTTCGAGCTTGCCGGCCCATGGCTCGCCGGGCAATTGCCAGGCACCTTCGGCGGGAAGCTCGGCCTGCAAGAACGTCAACTCGTAGACCACGTCCGGGTGCACACGCTGAGCAACACGCAAGGCCTCCTCCGCCAGCGCCAGCGTCAACGCTTTAGTGCTGGGCCAAATCAGGAAACCAATTCGATGGGCAGTCATGGGCGGGCAATCCGAAACGAAGAACGGTGATGAAGGCAAGGGCCAATGCTAGCCCGAAATCGAAACTGTCGCAGATCCATTGTGGGAGCGGGCTTGCTCGCGAATGCGGTAGATCAGACACCAATGATGTCGACTGATACACCGCTTTCGCGAGCAAACCCGTTCCCACAGGGGGCCGAGCAAGTTTTCAGGTCGCGAAGCATGACCTAATTGGGTGCATAACGGGAGCGATTACTTGAGGCTACCCGAGAGGAACTGTTGCAGACGTTCCGATTGCGGATTGACCAGCACTTCACGCGGATCGCCGCTTTCTTCCACGACACCTTTGTGGAGGAATACCAACTGGTTCGACACTTCACGGGCAAAGCCCATTTCGTGGGTGACCACCACCATGGTGCGGCCTTCCTGAGCCAGCGCCTGCATGACTTTGAGCACGTCGCCTACCAGTTCCGGGTCGAGCGCCGAGGTCGGTTCGTCGAACAGCATCACTTCCGGTTCCATCGCCAGCGCACGAGCAATCGCCACACGCTGCTGCTCGCCACCGGACATGTGCCCCGGGAACGCATCCTTACGATGGGCCACGCCGACCTTGTTCAGGTAATGCTCGGCTTTCTCGCGGGCTTCGGCCTTGGACATGCCCAGCACATGCACCGGCGCTTCCATGATGTTTTCCAGCGCGGTCATGTGCGACCACAGGTTGAAATGCTGGAACACCATCGACAGACGCGAACGCATACGCTGCAGTTGCTTTGGATCAGCGGCTTTCAGCGCGCCGTCCTTGTTCGCGACCAGTTTCAGCTCTTCGTTGTTGAGCAGAATCTTGCCCGCGTGCGGCTGCTCAAGCAGGTTGATGCAACGCAGGAAAGTACTTTTGCCGGAGCCACTGGAGCCGATGATGCTGATCACATCGCCGGCTGCCGCTTTCAGGGACACGCCCTTGAGCACTTCGTGACTGCCATAGCGTTTATGCAGGTCTTGGACTTCAAGTTTGTACATGCGGTCGGTTCTCACAAAAACAGTCAGTCAGTCGTTGAGCAAGCGCCCGTGACGCAGCGCTTCGCGCCCCGCCACCTTGGCCAGCCAGAAACCGGGTTGGGCATAGCGCAGCCGTTCAATGGCAAACAGCACCCCGGACGTACCAGCACACACCGTGCTGACCCGATCGGACACAGGGTCGATCACTTCAAAAATCTCATCACCGGCCTCGACCCATTCGCCGGGTTTACGCACAAAGCTCACCACGCCCGGGTGCGGCGCGAACAACAATTCGGTGCCTTCGAACGGCATGCCTTCGCACGGCTCGTGTGCCGGGCTCGGCCACTCGCCGCAGATCAAGCCCTGCTCGGCGAGAAACGCCAGAATGCCTTCAGCATGGGCCTGGGCATCAGCGCGGCCAGTGTCAGCCTGACCGCCCAGCTCGATGGTCGTCGCCAGACAAGCCAAAGGAATCTGCGCCTGCGGGAACTGACGCGACAGGCGCAGCCACGGCAGCGAACAGGCTTCATCGAAGGAGCTGCCGCCGGAATCTTCCGCCAGCAAACCCACTTTCACATTCAGATGCGCGGCCAGTGAACGCCACTGCGGCCAGTGCTGCGGCAACGCATACAGGTGCAGTGCCGCTTCAGCATCACAGTGCAAGTCGAGCACCACGTCGGCGGTGCAGGCGTGGCTGAGCAATACGCGCTGCATGCCTTGCAACTGGCTGCTCGCGGGCGGCAATGCCGCCAGATGATCGGCCATCGCCTGACGGATCAGGCGAATATTGGCGTGCGAATCGTCACCCAGGCTGCCGGCCAACGCCGCCGCAACCGGCGCGCTCAGCTCAACGAAGTCACGGTTGAAATTCTTGCCACTGCCCGCCTCGAAACGGCCTTGGTGATTGCCTTGCAGCAACTGACCAAGACCCAACGGGTTGGCCACCGGCACCAGCTCGATCACGCCGTTGAGCAGGCCTTTGTCTTCGAGTTCGCCGAGGCGCTTTTTAAGCTCCCAGGCGGTGCGCATGCCCGGCAATTCGTCAGCGTGCAGGCTGGCCTGAATGTAAGCCTTGCGCTCGCCGCTGCCGAAACGAAACACCGAAATCCTGCGCTCGCTGCCCAGATGGCTCCACGGCAAAACGTGGTCGATACGTTCCATATCAGTGCTTCCGCGGGGCCAGATAGCTCAGCCAGCGACGCTCGGCCAGCTTGAACAACTTGACCAGAATGAAGGTCAGGCACAGGTAGAACACGCCAGCGGTGATGTACGCCTCGAACGGCAGGTAGTACTGCGCGTTAACGGTACGGGCCGCACCCGTGATGTCGATCAGGGTCACGATGGACGCCAGACTGGTGGTCTGCAGCATCATGATCACTTCGTTGCTGTACTGCGGCAACGCGCGGCGCAGGGCCGACGGCAGCAGGATGCGCTTGTACATCTTGAAGCGCGACATGCCCATGGCTTTGGCCGCTTCGATCTCACCGTTCGGCGTCGCCTTCAGGCTGCCGGCGATGATTTCCGCGGTGTAGGCGCTGGTGTTCACGGCGAACGCCAGGCATGCGCAGAACGTAGCGCTGGACAGCCACGGCCAGAGGAAGCTTTCACGTACAGCTTCAAACTGGGCCAGACCGTAGTAGATCAGGAACAGTTGAACCAGCATCGGCGTACCGCGAATCACGTAGGTGTAGAGCCACGCGGTGCCGTTGACGATCGAGTTCTTGGAGACGCGCATCAGCCCCAGCGGCAACGCCGCCAGCAGACCAAAGAACAGCGACAGCGCGAGCAGTTTGAGGGTGGTCAACAGGCCGCCGAGGTACAGCGGCATAGCCTCCCAAATGACGTTGTAGTCGAAGATCATAGATCAGCCGCCCTTACGCCTACCGAGTAGCGCTTCTCAAGTTGACGCAATGCCAGCAACGAGACACTGGTGATCACCAGGTACATCGCCGCCACTGCAAGGAAGAAGGTGAAAGGCTCGCGAGTGGCATCCGCCGCCTGCTTGGCCTTGAACATCATGTCTTGCAGACCGACCACCGAAATCAGCGCAGTCGCCTTGGTCAGTACCAGCCAGTTGTTGGTGAAGCCTGGAATCGCCAAGCGAATCATCTGCGGCACCATCACCCGGAAGAACACCTGAAAACTGCTCATGCCGTAGGCCATGCCCGCTTCGGCCTGCCCCTTGGGGATCGCCATGAACGCGCCACGGAAGGTTTCCGACAGGTACGCCCCGAAGATGAAACCGAGGGTGCCGATACCGGCGGCCAACGGGTTCAGGTCGATGTAATCGTTGAAGCCGAGCAGCGGCGCCACGCGGTTGAGCAAGTCCTGACCGCCGTAGAAAATCAGCAGGATCAGCACCAGATCGGGAATCCCGCGGATCACCGTGGAGTACAGATCGCCCAGCCACGCCAGCCAGCGCACCGGCGACAGGCGCAGTGCAACACCGATCAGCCCGAGAACGATGGCCAGAGCCATGGACGACAAGGCGAGCTGAAGCGTCAGCCATGCGCCATCGAGGATGACAGCCCCGTAGCCTTTCAACATGATTCAGGTCCTCGAAAGTTGGGATGAAAAAATGGCGCAAACCGCAGAGATCCTGTTGCTTGCGCCATTTCGGACTTGTCGCAGAGACGTATTACTTGCCGTAGATATCGAAGGCGAAGTACTTGTCCTGGATTGCTTTGTATTTGCCGTTTTCGCGGATGGCCGCGATGGCCGCGTTGATCTTGTCTTTCAGGGCATCGCCCTTACGCACAGCGATGCCTACGCCGTCGCCGAAGTATTTGACGTCGGTGAAAGCCGGGCCTGCGAAGGCGAAACCTTTACCGGCGTCGGTGTTCAGGAAACCGTCTTGCAGCAGGGTGGCATCAGCCAGGGTGCCGTCGAGGCGACCGGCGGCCACGTCGAGGTAGATCTCGTTCTGCGAACCGTACGGCTTGATCTCGGCGCCCAGTGGAGCCAGGACTTCGCGGGCGAAACGCTCGTGGATCGAACCACGTTGCACGCCGATGTTCTTGCCCTTGAGCTCAGCCAGACCTTCGCTGACCTGAGTACCGGCCTTCATGACCAGACGTGCCGGGGTGTTGTAGTACTTGTTGGTGAAGTCGACGGACTTCTTGCGGTCTTCAGTGATCGACATGGACGACAGGATCGCGTCGATCTTGCGCACTTTCAGTGCTGGGATCAGACCGTCGAACTCTTGCTCGACCCATACACACTTGACCTGCATCTGCTCGCACAGCGCATTGCCGATGTCATAGTCGAAACCGACGATGCTGCCGTCCGGCGCTTTGGAAGCGAACGGAGGGTAAGCCGCTTCGATACCGATCTTCACAGGTTTTTCGTCAGCGAAGGCATTGAGCGACAGCACGGACAGTGCCAGGGCGCCAAGCAGCACAAGTTTCTTCATCTTGAGACTCCATCGGTAAAGGGCAAAAACGGCAGAGTGAGCAACAGCCCAATATGCGAATGGGTGAATCGGAAAATCCGTTGCTGCATCGGTGGGAAATTTCCTATTGAAACCGCAGGAGGTTTCAACGTTAGCCACGATGAGCCAGTGATCGGCATTCTAACGACAGGCCCGAAGTCGATATTTCTTCAATGCGACAACTAATTACAGATGCACCGAGAAACCGACTTGAGCACATTGACAGTCTTGCAATTTCATGCAAGAGCGAAAGACAGTGAACCGATCTATGCTGCAAATTGCGGGCCTATTATTCGCAAACCCTTCTAATCCGGCAAGCGCAGCGTTGTGTCTTATTTTTCTCGCCTGGTTTTGAGGCTCTGAAACGGGGCGATGCGTTTCCCCTCGCCCCGGTTTGGCGCTGGCGGTTACACATTTGGTTACGGGGATGAAGACGGGTAACAGGCGGAAATGTCTTACGCGGGAAATCGATAATTATTGGTTGGGTGGTTTCGGTTTCTGGCTGCGGACTACACCAGCGCCTGACAAATTGCCTTCGCGAGCAAGCCCGCTCCCACAGTTTTGACCGAATGCCTCAAGCCCCAATGCAATTCCCTTTGGGAGCGGGCTTGCTCGCGAAGGGGCCAAACCAGCCACCACATAAACAACAGACACAAAAAAGCCCCATCCGGCCTACACCGAACAGGGCTTTCCTACACATCAACCCGCTACTTAAGCAACATTCATGGTCTTGTGCGTATCAATCAAATGCTGCACCACACCCGGGTCCGCCAGCGTCGAGATATCCCCCAACCCGTCGTACTCAGCCGTGGCAATCTTGCGCAGAATGCGGCGCATGATCTTGCCCGAACGAGTCTTCGGCAGCCCCGGCGCCCACTGGATCACGTCCGGCGAAGCAATCGGGCCGATCTCTTTACGCACCCAGTTCTTCAACTCCAGACGCAATTGCTCGGTCGGCTCCTCGCCATTCTTCAGCGTGACATAGACATAAATGCCCTGCCCCTTGATGTCGTGCGGCACACCGACCACCGCCGCTTCAGCGACTTTCGGGTGGGCAACCATCGCGCTTTCGATCTCGGCCGTGCCCATGCGGTGGCCGGAGACGTTGAGCACGTCATCCACCCGCCCGGTGATCCAGTAGTAACCATCGGCATCACGACGCGCACCGTCACCGGTGAAGTACATGCCTCGGAACGTCTTGAAGTAGGTGTCGACGAAGCGGTCATGGTCGCCATACAGCGTGCGCGCCTGACCTGGCCACGAATCGAGAATCACCAGATTGCCTTCAGCCTCGCCCTCGATAATGTTACCGAGGTTGTCGACCAACGCCGGCACCACACCGAAGAACGGCCGCGCCGCCGAACCCGGCTTCAGCGCATGGGCGCCCGGCAACGGGCTCATCATGTTGCCGCCCGTCTCGGTCTGCCACCAGGTATCAACGATCGGGCAACGGGACTTGCCCACATTCTTGTAATACCAGTCCCAGGCTTCCGGGTTGATCGGCTCACCCACCGAACCGAGCAAGCGCAGGCTGCTGCCATCAGCGCCCTCAACAGCGGCCTGACCCGAAGCCATCATTGCGCGGATCGCGGTCGGCGCGGTGTAGAGGATGTTGACCTTGTGCTTGTCGACAATCTTCGCCACCCGAGTGATGTCCGGGTAGTTCGGCACACCTTCGAACAGCAACGTGGTCGCGCCGTTGGCCAGCGGGCCGTAGACGATATAACTGTGGCCAGTGACCCAGCCAACGTCGGCCGTGCACCAATAAACTTCGCCCGGGCGATAGTCGAACACACGCTCGTGGGTCATCGCCGCATACAGCAGATAACCGCCCGTGGTGTGCTGCACGCCCTTCGGCTTGCCAGTGGAGCCTGAGGTGTAAAGGATGAACAGCGCTTCCTCAGCGCCCATCTCTTTGGGCGCGCACACGCTGCCCGCCACTTTCATCAGGTCTTCGTACCAGATGTCGCGATGCTGGTTCCACTTGATGTCGCCACCGGTGCGCTTGCACACGATGACTTTCTGGATGCTGCTGGTTTCCGGGTTGGTCAGCGCGTCGTCGACGTTGGACTTGAGCGGGATCTTCTTGCCGGCACGAATGCCTTCGTCAGCGGTGATCACCACTTTGGATTTGCAGTCGATGATGCGACCGGCCAGGGCTTCCGGCGAGAAGCCACCGAACACCACCGAGTGAATCGCGCCGATCCGGGTGCAGGCCAGCATGGCGACCACGGCTTCGGGAATCATTGGCATATAGATAGTCACCACGTCGCCGCGGTGTACATCCTGACCACGCAGGGCGTTGGCGAGTTTGCACACTTGTTCGTGCAGTTCGCGGTAAGTGATGTTGCGGCTTTCGGAAGGATCGTCACCCTCCCAGATGATTGCCACTTGATCGCCGCGCTCGGCCAGATGACGGTCGAGGCAGTTATAGGAAACGTTCAGGGTGCCATCGGCGAACCACTTGATGTCGACATGGTGATCGTCGAACGAAGTCTGTTTCACCGTGGTGAAAGGCTTGATCCAGTCAAGACGCTGGGCTTGCTCGCGCCAGAAGCCGTCAGGGTTGACGACCGACTGCTGGTACATGGCTTTGTAGGTCGCCTCGTCAGTCAGCGTGTTAGCCAGAACCTCGGGACGAACGGGATACAGAGAAGCCGCACTCATCTTTCCTACCTCGGTGTAATAGTTGTTTTTGTATGACCCAGTTGTATCCGGGCCAGCCCCATAGAACCATTCGACGATGGTAGTAACAAGCCCCTACAAAACATCCAGTTACCCCGACCGCAAGCCTGACGCCCCTCTCCCAAACACTCACCCCTCCCGTGGGAGCTTGCCTGCAAGCGATTCAGACAACTCGCTCTTTCAGGCAAATTGCTTGGCGAGAACTCGATATCGACCGATTGTTACCAAATCTGCCAAAGGTGTTTATCAAAACCCGCTCTGTTTACCCCCACCTCACCTCCCTAGAATTCACCTCGCCGACAAGGCAAAGCGATTAACAACGATACAGCCCCCACGAAGGCCGTTAATCCAGCTCTCAAGTAATAACTGCAAACGATGAAGTTACACACGCAACCCCATAAAGGTTGCGTGACCCCACTCGACCTCAAAAAGGTAAATCCGAATGAAAGCTTTATGGGTTCTGGCCCTCAGCAGTCTGTGCGCAACCGCCATGGCAGACGAGGCCCCGACTGATGTCGCCCAGCAACAACCGGCCGCCGAGGAATACACCTACTCGACTCACCTGGACATCGCCAAAGTTGTCTCCATGAGCGAAGTGCCCAATGTCTGCGAAGTGGTTCCGGCCAAAATGGAATACGACGACTCCAAAGGTCAGCGCCACATCCTGCGTTACAGCATCATGGGCAATGGCTGCACCAATTGACGATTGAGACTGCACCGAATCGGATCTCTCAGCGCTTCATTGAGGGTCGATTCCAGCCCGACTTCGGTCGGGCTCAGTTGTGTCTGGAGTCGTCAAAAATGCTTGCAAAACACTAGATGTAGTGAAAAACACGGTTTTTTGTTCGTTTTTTGAGCAATTCCACATTTACGAAATTTCTTCGAAAAAAAATCTATCCCTGGCAAAGCCCTGTAAACCCACGCTCTCACTGAAAAACCACCCTCCCCGACCGCTCCGTGCGCGGATTCGCCTCAGCACGGCCCGTTTTTTTTCCCTATAATGCCGCCCTAATCGGGACAGCAATATTCCCTTACAGGGATGAACAGCCCATCTGAAGCCCCGCAGCAGCGTTCAACGCGAGCTGCGCCCGTCAGAGGCTCTCGGAACCCCGAACAAAATTCTGTTTTATTGCCTGCCTTAGCTGCTGCAAAAAACGATTCCTTAAGATCCAACGCGGTCTGTACGACCGTGTGAAAAACCAAACCATCAGGTTTCACACGGGGCGACAGGCCCTCACGCAGGAGACGACACGTCATGCTGAGCTGGGACGAATTCGACAAAGAAGACAGTGAAGTAGCAGCAGTGAAAGGCGCCAACGCCGGCCACGCTACTGAAGCCAACATGGACCGCCTCGACAACGCCGGCGGCGCCGCCGCGCTCGAAGCCCGCGCCGTCACCGCCGACGACTCGGCCGCCGTGGCCCGCGCCAAGGCTGCACTGAACTCCCTCGACGTCGCCGAAGGCCTCGCCGAACTCGAAGGCGCCTCCGCCCGTGTCGCCGTTGACGAAAAGCGCATGATCAACTGCCGCGCCGACCTCAACCAACTCGTACCCTTCAAGTACGACTGGGCCTGGCAGAAGTACCTGGACGGTTGCGCAAACCACTGGATGCCGCAAGAAGTCAACATGACCGCCGACATCGCCCTCTGGAAAAACCCGGAAGGCCTGACCGACGACGAGCGCCGCATCGTGATGCGCAACCTCGGCTTCTTCTCCACCGCCGACTCCCTGGTTGCCAACAACCTCGTCCTGGCCGTGTACCGCCTGATCACCAACCCGGAATGCCGCCAGTACATCCTGCGCCAGGCCTTCGAAGAGGCGATCCACACCCACGCCTACCAGTACTGCATCGAATCGCTGGCCATGGATGAAGGCGAGATCTTCAACATGTACCACGAGATCCCATCGGTCGCGAAAAAAGCAGCCTGGGGCCTGAAATACACCCGTTCGATCTCTGATCCGAAGTTCGAAACCGGCACCCCGGACACCGACAAAGAACTGCTGCGCAACCTGATCGCCTACTACTGCGTGCTGGAAGGCATCTTCTTCTACTGCGGCTTCACCCAAATCCTCTCCATGGGCCGCCGCAACAAAATGACCGGCGTCGCCGAGCAGTTCCAATACATCCTGCGCGACGAATCCATGCACCTGAACTTCGGCATCGACGTGATCAACCAGATCAAAATCGAAAACCCACACCTGTGGGATGCCGAAATGAAGGAAGAAGCGACCCAGATGATCCTGCAGGGTACGCAACTGGAGATCGAATACGCGCGCGACACCATGCCTCGCGGCGTACTGGGCATGAACGCAGCGATGATGGAGGACTACCTGAAGTTCATCGCTAACCGTCGTTTGTCGC
This sequence comes from Pseudomonas sp. RA_15y_Pfl2_54, assembly GCF_963971015.1. NCBI lineage: Bacteria > Pseudomonadati > Pseudomonadota > Gammaproteobacteria > Pseudomonadales > Pseudomonadaceae > Pseudomonas > Pseudomonas sp. RA_15y_Pfl2_54. The sequence continues at coordinate 63,519 of NZ_CAXAPN010000002.1, read as the reverse complement.
AGATCGGCCTTAAAGAGGAATATCCAGGGACCACTAACCCGTTCCCTTGGATGAGCGAGATTATGGACTTGAAGAAAGAGAAGAATTTCTTTGAGACTCGGGTTATTGAGTACCAGACTGGTGGTGCGCTTAGCTGGGATTGATTGATATGGCCCTGCTGCTTCAATTGCAGCAGGGCCATAAAAATATCAAAAGGCTGTTATTCAGAAGGCAAAAACAAGAAACCCGCAGCAATCGCGCCAACGATTGCTGCGGGTCTTGACCGCACCATTGAACAGAAGCCCGAGGGTGCGGGCCGTGACTGGAAGAACTCAAATCACGAAGCATTGGGAAAATGCGCGACGTGATTATAGACATCTTTCGGACGGTTACAACGGCCTCACGTCGGAGAATTCGTCATGAACGATTATCCGGTGGCACCGCCAGGATACAGAGCTGTTTTCTGTATGAGCTTCAAGCACTGGCGTAGCGGAAAAGACGTCTTTCGCAAAGACGGACGTCCTTTCTGCTTCTTTGTAAAAGCGTAACCGTGCGGGACAGGCAACTGTCCCGCTCTATTATCACGAACTGAGTAATTCGAATGAAGCAGACAATTATTGATGCGATCACCAACAATCAAGTTTTAACGTTCACATACAGCGGCATTCCGCGAGTAGTTGAGCCGCATGCCGTTGGCCTTTCTCGCACGGGAAAAGAAGTACTTCGTTGCTTTCAGACACATGGAAGACATGAAACTCCAGGCCATGAATGGGATCTTTGTGAACTCAATAAAATCTCTGACCTGAAAACATCAGGCGCTACTTTTCAAGCTCCTCGGCCTGGTTATCGTCGCGGAGATCGCCACATGACTGATATTTTTGCGGAGCTCTAATGCTCCAATCGAAAAAAGTGAAAAGCCCTGATCTAATCAGGGCTTTTTAATTCCATGACAGATGATTCCTTCCCTACGCCACGGTTCTAAATCTCCTACACCACTTACAGCCGCTTCTGCATTGAACCCTGCCGCAAGCACCTCTAAGCTCAATTTCAGGTGCCTAAGAAACGCCCAACGTAGAAAGCATGGTCAACTCACAGACGCGCACGCCGTCGGTGGTTATTCCATGCTCGTTGGGATTTCTTAAATCCACTCTACGTTGGGGCCAGGCTCTCCAAAATCTAAACGTAGAGGTCATGGATATGCCCGATCCTTTTTCTGTAACCGTCTTCTCTCGCCACAATCTCGCTCTTCATGCCCTTCTACTCGAAAACCAACCATGGTTCTGCGCCCGCGATATCGGCCGTTTGATGGGTGTCCATCTGAGCGAACGCATGGTCAACAAACTGGACAAGGATCAGCGCCGCGTTTTGTGGATCGAGTATTTCCGGCAACCCGAAAAGCAACTGATGCTCAGCGAGTCCGGTGTGTACGCTCTATTGGTGTATCACTACGTTCCGGGGAATCGTTTGTTGCGTGAGTGGTTGACTCATCAGGTGGTGCCAGCCCTGCGTGATGCGGAACACTTGGGACATTCAGATCGGCCGATGTTGAGTTTGTTGGATTGGCCGGAAATGTCGTTGAGTCTGCTGCATTGGCAGAACGAAGGTTGGATTCGGCTGCGAGACATGCCCTATCTGTTGAGCGATCAGACACCACGAAAAGCTACCGCGACGAAGCCTTGGTGGCGGAGGCTCGCTCACGCGTTTCAGCCGTCGAAGCATTCGATGGGGTAAGCGATACGTTTGTAGGATCACATGCGAGATCCGTCGCTATTTTTTGTAGGAATTTTCGTAGACAGCAGTAATGGCCACTCAGTATCGTCCGAGGGTTTTCAACCCTCGGCGACTGTATGGATACCTCGAAAGGAAAGACTGGCTGGAGCGATGAGGAGCTAGAGGCTTCGGTAGACGCTTATCTGAAGATGTTTGCTCTTGAGCAGCAAAAGCAGCCATTCAAAAAGGCAGACGAAAACCGTCTGTTGCGTGAAGGCCCACTGAGCAAACGCAGTGCCTCCTCCGTCGAGTACCGCATGCAGAACATCTCTGCGGTGATGGAGCAATTGGGGCAGCAGCGAATTACTGGCTACGTTTCGGCAAAGAACCTTGGTTCTGGCGTTAGTAAACGGATCAAGGAATTCCTCGCGAAGAAGGGCATCCACGCATTACGAAAAGGTGAACAGCGGGCCACTACATTTACTCCGCTTCAGTTGGTCGAGATCACTGCACCTCAACAAAATGAAGCGCCAGTGGGCGTTCTAAACCCTAAAGAAACGACTTCCACAGTCGTGAGGCTTGCCCGCGCCCAGAGCGTAAAGAAATGGGTACTCAAGCACTCCCAAGGCATTTGTGAAGGTTGTGGCCAAACCGCACCATTCGTTAGTGCAAACGGCCGCCCCTTTCTTGAAGTCCATCATGTTAAGCACCTTATTGATGGCGGAACCGACCGCATATGCAACACGGTTGCGCTGTGCCCGAACTGCCATCGTCGTTGCCACCATTCCAGCGATAAAAAAGAGTTCACCGCTGAGTTTTATAAGAAAGTCGAGCGGTTGAGGCCTGAATAGAGGATCAAACTTGTGCCGAGGAATCCCAACGTCCTAAAGGCTCTGCACTGACCTCCAAATCAAACAACGACAATTCCCAACCCAATCCAAGACCCGTCCTACAGCCTCAATGCATCACCTTCATTAACGTCGCCCGGCTTCTTTCCGGTGCGACCGATAAATGAACGAAAGGATGATCAGTGGCTGGCAAAAAGGATATTCCCCGGGTCAGGAACCCACCTTCAGGCGACGGGCATCACGTCACCTACCGGTTCATGAACACGACCGAACTGGCCGAGCGCGAAGCCAGGCAGAACGCTTATGAGGCCATGCTGGCCCGGCAGGAGGCGTTTGAGCGCAGCCGGCAGGTCGCTGTCAAAAAAGACGAGGCGGTTCGGGCCGGATGCGTGTTCGCGAAGTCTTGCAAGCTGCCGGACGCGATCATTGATTACTCGAATCCCTCCGGGATGGTACCGACCGACAGCCTGAGGGATTACGGCGAATTCGCTTTACTCGGTACCCGTGAGGCCGATGATGCCGGGCTGCGGAATCTGCAAACCATCAGCGGCAATACCGTTTCACTCGGCCTTGGGCGCCTTGCTCTTCGAAGCCCGACACTCGCCACACCTGCAATAGGTCTTGGAGCCGCCATTGGCGCTACCGGTGCCGCACTCATGACCGGCATGGTCGCTTTGCTCTGGACGCCCAGCCTGGGTGACAGCGCTCTCTACACCGAGGAACAATTGCGCGCCCTCAAGCAGGCCCGCACCCGTGTTCGCCTGCGCATCGAGCAACAAACCGACGGCGCTCTCAAAGGTTATGCCTTCTACACCGGCAAGAATCGCGGCTGGGAAATGGTCGATGTCGTGAAACTGGAAACCCGCGACAGCCAGTACGTCGCCAATCTGGGTGAAGGCGTCGAGCTGATCTGGACACCCGCCGTTGACGGCTCCGACATCCTCGGCATTCCTGCTCTGGAAGCCGCTCCGCAGGCACCGCACATCTGGGTTTACCCGCCAACGAAAGCGGCGAACGACATCCTTGTGAATCCTGTTTACCCACCGGAGTACAGGGATTTCATCCTGGTGTTTCCAGAGAGTTCGGGGGTAAGGCCGGTTTATATTGTGGTGAGTGTTTCTGATCACAAATATCATCCGGCACCCAAAGGATTAAGTGCGTTTCCCGACGCAACACCAGCAAAACAGAAGACCAGGGTCAAAGGACGAGGTACTCGTATGCGTTGGAAAACCAAGGATGGGCTGATTCTGGAATGGGATTATCAACATGGAGCCGTCGAGATGTACGACAAACGCGGTCGGCATCTGGGCGAGTTCGATGCTGACACTGGTGAGCAGAACAAACCGGCCGACCCAAAGAGAAGGATAGAACCATGACTCACGTAATTTATGCGTTTGATCGATCCACCGAAGCTCTGATTTTCGAAGTGCCTATCTCGGCAGAGGCTATCGAGCAGCTGCGAGTCATCATGAAATGGAACGACGCAGAAGACGAACTCTACGGATACGATCTTGATTTTCAGCAGCTAGCACAACTGGAAACGCTAACCGGAAAATCTTTCTACGATCCTCAATACGATTACCAACTCGCTAGCTACGGACATTAAAAGTTCAGGGCAACCCAGCGACGGCACGAGGACAGTAGATCCATGATCTATCTAATCGAGGCATTTTATGAAGAAAGCGGTTTCCTGGCATTTGAAGAGGAACTCCCAACCGGATCAGATAAGGCGATAAAAACCATCATGGGATGGACGGTGGAACAGCAAGGATGGGAGGGATACGATCTCTCGCACGAACAGCTTGGAGCCCTGGAAAAACTACTGGGGAAGGAAATCTATAACCCTGCTTATAAATTTCAGCTCAGCTGCAATGTGTAAATGATGGGTCTGACACCGGTGAGCATGACAAACCGATAGATCCAGAGAGATTGCGCATCATCCTGAAAACAATCAGTGCAACCCGCGCCGCCTCCCGCTATTAATACCCTCCCCCACTCAAGGATCCGAGCCCCACCATGAAATTCGATCTCGCCTACTGCCTCAGCCTCGACGACAAGTTGTCGATCTATGACGTCCGCGATCTCAATTTCGATGAGACGGTGGCGTTCGATTCTGCCAAGGAACACTTCCAGTGCCCCAACGATGCCTGTCGTTCGGCGTTCGAGGCTTCCAACGCGTTGGGCACGTTCAACGCCAAGAATGTGAATTACGTGCGCACGCCGCATTTCAAGAATCTGCCCACTACGCAGCATGTGGCGGGTTGTCCATATGTGAGCTTGAAGGCGTCGGCGTCTGGTATTGAGACGGCGGACGGCGAGACTGATGACGGGCGGGAGGAGCATTTTCCATCAGAGTTGTTGCTGACGCGGCGTGAGTATGTGCGCAAGCCTGCCGCGCCGGCGGTGGCGGCGGATGTGTTGCGTGATGATCCGGTGCGGGTGGCGGCGGTGGGTGGTAAAGAGTCAGCGAGTCGTGAGTCGGCGCCGGACAAGACCAGTGTGTTTGCGCATCCGGTGGAGTGTTTTGTGTCGAACTTCGCCGACAAGGATTTGCTCAAGCGCATGCCGTTGAAGATCGGCGAACACACGGCGCCGTACAGTTCATTCTTCAAGCCGATCAAGTTCTTGATGGACAACAAGGGGCTGATTTACTGGGGCCGGATCAAGAAGATCGAGGACTTCCACGACGGCGCCAGTTTTCGTATCGATTTCGAGGACAGGGTCTGGTGGAAGAAGCCTGAGGACAGCAAGAAGAAGCCTTACACAGTCAGCGTTTATCTGAACAAAAAGTTGATCGACAACTACCGCAAGCGCAAGGCGTTTCTGGAAGAGATCAAGCAGGCGGTCGACAGTGACAAGGCATTGTTCTGTTTCTTCTATGGCGTGACGCCGGAGTTGAAGCTGGTGCCGGGCAAGAAGAACCCCGAAAAGCCTTTCGAGGTCTTCAATGCCAATATCGAGAACCTGGATCACTTCATCATTCGTGAAGCGCCGGGTCTGGCGTGACGGTTAGCCTTGGGGCAGTTGCAGTTTGACGGCGCCGGGGTGTTGTTTGATCAGTGAGTACGGCAGCACTGGCCACTCGGGCGCATCACAGGCGCGTGCGACGCGCGCAAAGTAGGCGCCCAGGTACACGCCTTTGGCGGTGAAGTGCCAGGATGGATAACCCCAGATACTTTCGTCCGTATAGTCGCAGCTGTTTTCATCCTCCTCTGCCGGCTTCTTCATTTCATCGGGATACAGCGCAGTGAGTTGTTTGACCAGCCACGGCGCAAGCACTTCACGTTGATAGGTTGAGTGCGCACTGCTTTGCGCGGAGCTCAATGGCTGATCGCCCAAGCTGTCGCGATCGGCGTGCAGCAATGGCTTGCCCTCGCCCACCCACAACACATCTTCCAGCGACAGCGAATGCCCGCTGCTCACATCAATATTGAGCGGCGAATCGCCGAAATCAGGATGCGCGCCCCCGCAGTAGTAGCTGGTTGAAATATTCAGGCTGATGAGCGCGGGCGAAATCAGCTTCGGTTCGGCCTGCTGCATGAATTCGACGTTGTCCCCACCCTGCAACTGGCAGTAGTGGTAACTGATGACTTCACTCCAGAGGCGCCCGAGCAACTGCTGATTGACCCGTTGCAGGTCATCTTTGGGCAGGCCCGATTCAACACTGAACAGCGAAATTTTCGACTCAGGCTCCGTCCACCATTGCAGGTCATAGCCCATGAAATTTTCTTTCTTCACGGGTTTGAGCTTGAGGCCCTGTAGGCGCAAATACTCGTAGGGCGAGCTTTTGGGTAGCAAGGCAATGAAGGGCAAAGTGGTTGAGGTCGGCGCAGGCAGTCTGGCTTCGGCCAGTTTCACCGGCAGTTTTTTGCCCTGCGGACTTTGCCATTCGCCCTGCCAGCCATTGGCGGTTTCTTCCAGCTTCAAGGTCGGCAGCGGCTTGTCTTCGCCGTAGCGGTTGTCGCCTTCAACGAGGTTCAACGTGCCGTCTTGCAGCCAACCGCTGAGGGCCAGGTCGCGGTGATACTTCTCGTAGAAATAACGGCCGCTCACTTCGTCCGGCTGTTCCGTGTTCAACTCAACGACGATGGGCGTTTTGCCCAGCGTGCCGGTAAATACATGCCGACCGTCGTCGGCATGGGCGGTGGAAATCAGCGTGAACAGCGCAGCGGCGCAGGTTGCCGGACGCAACAGTCCCTTGAGCATTGATCGATCCTTGAGAGAGGCAGAGACAGCGCCGGAAGATGAGTGCCGGCGCGGGTAAGTTCGGGGCGGATTATGGCGAGCGCACTCTAAGTATTCGAGTGTTGTCGCTCGTATTCTTGCAACCAGGCTTCGCGCTTGATGGCCGCGTTCTCCAGGATTATTTGCTTGCGGCGTGCTTTGGCTGCATGCAGTTGAACGTCATCCAGAAAACAATAATGACGCAGCCAGTGGAGCGTCATTTCCTCATCCGGGAAGTAATACGTCTTCACGCCCTTGCTGTTTCTGGGCGTGTCATTCATCTGCTCGTCAAACACCCTGGCGGTGTCTTCATCAGGCGGTAAACAACCGATTTGAGCGGCCTTGCTCTGGAAGATCCAGGCAATTTCATCAATGTGCTTTTGCGCACTGCGGTGGCTGCGCCGATAGAACGTTTGCTGCTCACAGGTCTGCGTCATCCGCGCCAATATCAAGTCGGGATCGAGCCACTGTTGGAGATCGTGCTTCAACGCATGCATCAACAACCCGCTGGCCCAACGCTCGACAAATCGTGCCACAAACCCTTCGGCGTCAGCCTTCTTCGCGTCGGCAAAGATCATGCAATAACGGGTTTTAACGTGGATGGCGATCAGCACATGCTTACGTTGCACGGTTATCGCGTGTACCAACCATTGCTCGTCGGCACCGGTCAACGGGTCATCTTCGATGATCGAAGACGGCGGCTTCGGATCGACGGGCGATAGCGTTTTACCCTTTTGAATCCGGCTGAAAAACTTACTGGCAGCCTCGGTGCAATTGAAAATCAACATCCTGGTTCTCTGCTAAATACGGGAAATGATGCTCTGTCGTCATGTTTGATTTCTTCTGCCCATTCGGTGTTGCAGGGCTGGCGAGCGGTGCCTGAAATGCGCTCTCACCGCTCTGAGCCGATATCTCACAATTGCTCATCGGTCTGTAAGGCTCACTTTATCGAGATAGCCAGCAGCACGACAATCAGCAATCCAATATAGACCCACGCATGCACCCGATCCGGAATCCGTCCGATCCACGGCGTGGCCAGTCTAATCCCTATCAACGAGCCAACCGTCAGCACCGCAAACGCCAGCAGGTCTACGTCACCGATAAACCATGGTCCCAGATCCGTCTCGCTGACCCCGGCCAGCGCCATGTAGGTCAGCGTCCCAGCCATTGCCACCGGCACACTCAACGGATTGGCCATGGACGTTGCCTGGGACATGCTCAGTCCGCAGCGACGCAGGAGCGGCACGGTCATGACGCTGCCTCCTACACCGAGGAACGTGGCGATGGCGCCGATGCCTACACCGCCGCCGGATATTTCTGTAATGCCGAGTCGGCGGGGGATGACGCCTTCGTTGCGGGTGAGAAAGCCGCGTCTGAGCAGGCAGTCGATGATGGTCACGCCGAGGTAGGCGATGAAGGCATAGCGGATGATTTCACCACTGACCCACACTGCCGCAATCGCCCCCATAACCGCGCCAAGCCCGATAAACCCTCCCAGCGGCCACAGATAATGACGGATCAGGTTGCCGGCGCGGCGGTGTTTGTCGGTGGCGATCAGGGCGTTGACGATCATCACGCAGGTCGAGGTGGCGACGGCGATGTGCATGGCCGATTGGCCGACGGGGTCATCGGCGCCGTGGCTGGCGGTGAGCAGGCGATAGAGCAGCGGCACGACCACGAAGCCGCCGCCGAAGCCGAAGAGCACGGCGGTGATGCCGGTCAGGCAGCCGAATAGGGTCAATAAGAGATAGAGCATGGAGGCGTCGTCCGTTGGTGAGGAGCGGTCGACGATAGAGCGACAGGTCTTGGCCTGCCTCAGCAAGCCGGCCAATAATGTTTGCGTTTACGCCAATGGTTGAGATCCCTCAATGCGCAATGTTTCGATTAATCTGCTGGATGACACGCCGCGCCCGGTGGTGGCGATCGGTACGGATTATTCCCACGGTCATCTGTTGCCGTTTCATACGCATCGGCGCGCGCAATTGTTGTACGGCGCGACCGGGGTGATGCAGGTCAGCACCCATGACGGTAACTGGGTGGTGCCGCCGCAGCGCGCGGTGTGGATTGCGCCGGGGGTGGCGCACGAGGTGTTGATGCTCGGCGTGAGCACGCGCAGTTTGTACATCGAACCGGGCGCGGTGGACTTGGGTGGCCGCTGTCAGGTGGTCAGTGTGTCGCCGCTGATGCGGCATTTGCTGATGGAGGCGGTCGACGTGCCGCTGACCTATGACCTGAGCGGCCGCGACGGCGCGTTGATCGATCTGTTGCTGCATGAACTGACGCGCAGTGCGCCATTGCCCTTACACATTCCCTTGCCGACTGAGGGAAAACTGCTCGCGCTGTGTCAGAACTTTCTGCATCAACCGTACGCCCATCAATCACCAAAGGAATGGGCGGACCAGTTACACATAAGCTTGCGTACCTTCAACAGAATGTTTCGGCAACAGACCGGGTTGAGCTTCAGTCAATGGCGACAACAAGCCTGCGTGATACAGGCATTGGCGCGGCTGGCGTCGGGTGAAGCGGTCACGCGGATTGCCCTGGATTTTGGCTACCAGAGCCCGGCAGCGTTCTCGACGATGTTCCGGCGCATTCTCGGTCAGGCACCGTCCGTCTGGTTGGAGGCGGCTAATTGAGGCAAATCAAAAATTGCGTTTGATCCCGGCCAAAAACAACTGTACAAAAACACAGTGTATTTTCAATCAGCACTCTTGAGCCCGGAGCACACCATGGCCTCTCTTGCGATGAACCATATCCTCGAACGCATTGCCCTTTTCCAGTTCACCCCGACTCACTGCGTCCAGGCCCGAGCGATGCTGGGCTGGAGCGTGGAGCAGTTGTCGCTGGAAGCTGAAGTTTCGGTAGCCGACATTCAACGGTTCGAGGCGCAGCAAGAGCTCGCCGATGCGGCGCGCCTGGCGCTGGCGTATCGGTTTGAGGCGCAGGGGTTGGTGTTCTTCCCCGGGTTTGCGCCGGGGCGCAGTGCGAGTTTGGCGGGGATGGCTGTGGAATCGGCGGGGCGTGGGGGTTATGCGATGGCTGATTAAAAGTACACGTTGATTTTTATCCCCATATAGGTATATTCCGCATGAGTGCAAGGAAGCCGCTCTTGTGGGTCTGCAGTAGTAAAAAAGATCTCAAGCAGATGCCCACTGAGGTACAGGACGTTTTTGGTCATGCACTGGATTTAGCCCAAAGTGGCTTGAAGTACCCAGATGCAAAACCCCTGAAAGGTTTCGGAGGTGCGGGTGTCCTAGAGTTGATCGAAGACTACGACACCAACACTTACCGCGCCATTTACACAGTTCGTTTCGGCAGTGCCATTTACGTTTTGCACTGTTTTCAGAAGAAGTCGACAAGCGGAGTTAAAACCGCCCGGTCCGACATCGACCTGATCAGAAATAGACTTCGAGCCGCTCAGGATCATGCGAAAGGATCAGAAAATGATAGAAATTGAAGAAAGCAGCGGGAACGTCTATCAAGATCTGGAGTTGCCCAATGCCAGTGAAATGCAGGTTAAGTCGCAGCTCGCAGCAAAAATCGGCGAGATCATCAAGGCGCGCCATCTCACCCAAATTCAGGCTTCGGAGATTCTGGGGCTTTCACAACCCAAACTTTCAGAGATGCTGCGAGGAAAATTCCGCGGTATCAGTGAAGCGAAAATGATGGAATGCCTTTCACACTTGGGACGAGACGTACAGATCGTAGTGAAATCGGCCCCCCGTTCACGGAAAGAGGGACGTATTGAAGTGGTGTTCGCTTAACACGAACGCCTATCACGCATTCTGGACCATGGCCTCACGCTCCTCCTCAACCCCCAACCACCACGCATTCCCACGCTGCGGCTGAGCGATGTTAAACGCCTCGCCCATTTGCGGGGTGGTGATCGAAATACTGCGTTCCCAGGCCAGTGACAGGATGCGGTCGAAAGGTTCATGCCAGGCATGCATCGCCAAATCGAACGTGCCGTTGTGGATGGGAAACAGCCAGCGCCCCTTGAGGTCGATGTGCGCTTGCAGGGTTTGTTCCGGCTGCATGTGTACATGTGGCCATTCGACGTTGTAAGCACCGGTTTCCATCAGGGTCAGGTCGAACGGGCCGTACTGTTCGCCGATGCGCTTGAAGCCGTCGAAGTAACCGCTGTCGCCGCTGAAGAAGATCCGCGTGTCGGCGTCGATCATCACCCATGACGCCCACAGCGTGCTGTTGCCGTCGAACAGGCCACGGCCGGAGAAGTGCTGCGACGGCGTAGCGATGAAGCGGATGCCGGCGATTTCGGTGCCTTGCCACCAGTCGAACTGACGAACTTTGTTGGCATCAATGCCCCACTTGATCAGGGTATCGCCGACGCCCAACGGGGTCAGGAACAGGTTGGTTTTGGCGGCCAGCCTGAGTACCGCCTCGTAATCGAGGTGGTCGTAGTGGTTGTGGGACAGAATCACCGCTTCAATCGGCGGTAATTCGCTGATGCTGATCGGTGGCTGGTGAAAACGTTTCGGGCCAGCCCATTGCACCGGCGATGCGCGCTCGGCGAAGACCGGGTCAGTGATCCAGAATTTATCCTGCATCTTGAGCAGCAAGGTCGAGTGACCGAGGCGATAAATACTTTGGTTTGGTGCGGCCAGCAGGTCTTCACGGGTCAGCGGCTGTACCGGAATGGCAGCGGCGGGACGGGTGTTGTGCGGTTTGTGGAAGATCATATTCCATATAATCCGCAGCGTTTTACGAAAACCTTCGCGCTGCACCGGCGCATGATTGCGAAACAGCCCCTGATCCTGTCGAGAGGCGTCAGGCGTGGAATTTTTAGCCGGGAGCGAATCTGGATTGGCCATGACTGAATGACTCCAGAAAACCGCGTCATTCGCGGTTTTCCACGGTGGGACGATAAATGGCCAAGCTGCACGCCTAGGCCGAACTGTCTGGTTTTTAGGCTGCGTGGATTAACGCAACATTACACTGATCGGTGTAGTTTCTAGGTTGCATGAAAGCGCATGGCAAGTAAACTGCCAAGTGTAATTTCATCTCCTCCTTGCCGAAGCGTATCTATGACTGCTCCACAGCGCCTCACCGACCGTAAACGCGAAGCCATTATTCAAGCGGCGATTGCCGAATTCCGCGCCAACGGTTTCGAGATCACCAGCATGGACAAGATCGCCGCCACCGCAGGTGTGTCCAAGCGCACGGTGTACAACCATTTCCTCAGCAAAGAAGCGCTTTTCGCCGAAATTCTCAACCAGTTATGGGCACGAATCAGCGACGAGCCGTCGGTCATTTATCGCCCCGATCAGCCGTTGAGCGATCAGTTGCGGCAAATATTGCAGGCCAAGGTGCAGATGATGGCGGACGAGAACTTCCTCACGTTGGCGCGGGTGGCAATTGCCGCGACCGTTCATTCCCCGGAGCGCGCGCAAAACATGGTCGAGCGCATGGGTGAACACGAGGGAAGTCTGACTGTGTGGATTCGTGCCGCGCAGGCCGATGGCCGACTGAAACCGGTTGACCCGGAGTTCGCCACGCACCAGGTGCAGGGGCTGCTCAAAGCCTTTGGCTTCTGGCCACAAATGTCGATGGGCCGCGCTGCTCTCGATGCCGACATGCAGAACACCGTCGCCGAATCGGCACTGGAAATGTTTCTGGCCCGTTATCAACGCTGACTCATCTCTCGTCACCCATCCTGCGCTGTTGAGTGAGCCTGAGTATCGGTTTGACGCGGCCTAAAAACTTGTACAAGGTCGCCCGCAACTGAAAACGGATCCAAAAAAGCGCTAAACGCCTTTAAATTAAAGCTTCACAGCGCCATCAGCGTCGCCTTCACTTGCTTGAAAGCTTGCCACATTGCCCCTTAAAAACTTATACAAGATTGTATAAAAATTACTTTCTTGTACAAGTTTATGAAGTTTTGTATAAGTAGCGAGCTGTCAGTCATGGAATGCTGGCATTGAGCCGCCAACGCCGAATGCCGCCCGCGCATTCGGCCTGCCAGCGCGGGAATAAGGACTGAATCCTTGACCCAACCTATTTCCAGAGTACTGCGAGCATGTTTTTCAATCGCCAGAAGTCCGTCATCGACGATCTCCAGCAAACCCTCACCGAGCAAGCCGGCCTGCTCGATGCGATCAATCGCTCGATGGCGGTGATCGAATTCGACCTTGAGGGCGTGGTGTTGCGTGCCAACGACAACTTTCTCAAGACCATGGGTTACACGCCCGAGCAGGCTATCGGCCAGCCACATCGACGTTTCTGCACGCCGGAGTTCGGCCGCAGTGCTCAGTACACACAGATGTGGTCACAACTGAAGAACGGCCAGTTTCTGTCAGGCACCTTTGAACGGGTCGACAGCAAGGGCGAGCCCATCTGGCTCGAGGCCAGTTACAACCCGATCAAGGATGCTTCGGGACGTGTGGTGAAAGTGGTCAAGTACGCCATGGACGTGACCACCAAAATGCAGCAGGAAAGCGAGACCAACGCCAAGTTGCAGGCCATCGACCGGGCGATGGCGGTCATCGAGTTCAACCTTGACGGCAGTATTCTTACGGCCAATCAGAATTTTCTGACACGCATGGGTTACACACTCGCCGAACTCAAAGGTAAACATCACCGCTTGTTCTGTCCCCCGGAACGGGTCAACAGCAGTGCATACGAGGATTTCTGGCGTCGGTTGAACCAGGGCGAGTTTTTCCACGGACAGTTCGAACGCATTGATAAACGTGGGCAAACGGTATGGCTTGAGGCCAACTACAACCCGGTCTACGACGCGGCCGGGCGCTTGTGCAAAGTGGTGAAGTTTGCCTCGGACGTTACCGCCCGCGTGGTGCAGCACGAACAGGACGCGCGCAGCGCCAGCGCGGCTTATCACATCTCGGTGGAGACTCGAAAAGTCGCCGAGCAAGGCACACAGGTGATCCAGCAGGCCGCCAGCGAAATGCGCGAAATTGCCGAGGACATTGCCCAGTCTTCAACCTTGATTGCGCAACTGGGCGAACGCTCGGAGCAGATCACTGCCATCGTCAACACCATCCGTGCGATTGCCGATCAGACCAACTTGCTGGCGCTCAACGCGGCGATCGAAGCGGCGCGCGCCGGTGAGCAAGGTCGCGGTTTTGCGGTAGTGGCCGACGAGGTGCGACAACTGGCGGCGCGCACCAGCGGTTCGACGGCGGAGATTTCCGGCATGATCACCTTGATCCAGAACGAGACCCGGCAAGCGATCAAAAGTATGGACGGCACCCGAGGTCGCGCGGCGCAAGGCGTTGAACTGGCGAATCAGGCGGGCACGGTGATTTTGCAGATTCGCGACGGCGCCAGTGAAGCGGTGCAGGCGGTCAGCATGTTTGCCAACGAGCACGCGCCAGGCTGATATCTGTGCATCGCTGGTAGACCGAGTCGCGGCCATCGCGGACAAGCCCGCTCCCACAGAGATTGAGTCAACCACACAATTGGTGTACGACGACTTAACCTGTGCGCGCGGGCTGCCAAAACGCAGCGCTATAGTGACTGAACGTCCCAAGCCCTGCCGAGTGCATCATGACCACTGAAAAAGCTGAAACACCTGCCACCGACCACCTGCGCTTCCACCGCCCTCACGCCCACCTCGCCACAACCTTCGGCAACGACAAATTCGCGCTGCGGGCCGAGGCATTTGCGCGGTTCTTCGGCACGCCTCTGTTCCTTGGCGCACAAACATTGATTGTCGCGGTGTGGATCGGCCTCAACGTGTGGGGTGTGACGCAATTCGACGTCTACCCGTTCATCCTGCTGAACCTGGCGTTCAGCTTGCAGGCCGCTTATGCCGCGCCGTTGATCCTGCTGGCGCAAACCCGTCAGGCTGCACGCGACAAGGCGCAAGCCGACGCTGACGCGCAGCACCGTGAAGCCCTGGCGCAAGCCAACACCGAGCGCCAGGCCCAGGCCGCGAAGAACACCGCGCAATTGCTTGAACTGCTGGAACAAAACACCCGCCTCACCGAAATGACCAGAGACCTGAGCGAACGCATCGAAGGTCTGACCAAAGAGTTACACGCGCATGTGTGTCAGAACGCACTACGTTGATCAGGACAGACGCAGGGCTCGCCCGAGCTCATCAAACAGTGTGACCACCGAGCGCAACGCCCGGCAATCCGGGCGAGTCAGCAACCACAGGGCGGTGTCGTAGCCCTGCAACGGCTCGCTCAATGCCTGCAAACCGTCACTGATCAAGAAGTCCGGCAACGCCGCGACACCAAGGCCGGCGCGCACCAGTTCGGTGACGGACAGCATGCTGTTGCAGCGATAGCCCGGGGTCACGCCGGGCAAGTGCTGACGACGCCAGGCGACCGTCGGATGATCGGGCAGAAAGTCATCCGGGGCGATCCAGGTCAGCGCTGTCAGATCCGAAGCATCGACGCTGTCCAAGTAGCGCGCGCTGGCGCAGACCCGGTAGGAAATCTTCGCCAGTTGCCGTCCGACCAGATGTTGCGGCGGTGTGCGCGTCAGGCGCAGGGCAATGTCGGCGTCACGACGGCTAAGGTTGGCGAAATCGTTGGAGGTGCTCAATTCGAGGGTCAGCGCCGGGTAGTTGGGCATGAACTGCGCCAGCGCCGGCAGCAGCAAGCCTTGCAACACCGAGTCGGTACACGTCAGGCGCACCGTGCCGCTGATCACTTCGCCCCCCTGCTCCACGCCGATCCGCGCGGCGTCCAGTGCTTGCTCGGCACGTTCGGCCTGCTCGGCCAGCGTCTGTGCAAGCGTCGTCGGTAAATAGCCGGTGCGGCTTTTTTCAAACAATTCGCGGCCAAGGGCAGCCTCCAGACGGCGCACGGCGCGGAACACCGTCGACACGTCAACCTTCAGCAGCTGTGAGGCCCGGGCCAGAGAGCCGCCGCGCACCAAAGCGAGGATCAGGGCCAGATCCGGATAGTCGAGCCGATAGTGCGTCGGTGCATTGATCACTTGGATAAACGCCAATATTGAGTGCGTGAACGCCAATCTATAGTGGGCGCCATCAATCAACAAGCGCAGGGAACCCCCATGGAAAGCCGCGTCATCCGCATTGCCCTGATCGGCGATTACGACCCGCTAGTCACCGCCCATCAAGCCATCCCCGTGGCACTCGGTCTGGTCGCCGAACACCTCGGCCAACCTGTGCAATTGGACTGGTTGGCCACCGAACACATCCACGCCGATACACCACTGGAAGGCTTCGACGGTTTCTGGTGCGTGCCGGCCAGTCCTTACAAAAGTGAAGCTGGCGCACTGCGGGCGATCCGTTTTGCCCGCGAGCAGCAGCGCCCTTTCCTCGGCACTTGCGGCGGTTTTCAGCATGCCGTGCTGGAATTTTCCCGCCATGTGCTGGGCTGGGCCGACGCTGAGCATGGCGAAACCTCACCCGATTCAGAGCGAGCCGTGCTCACGCCTCTGATCTGCTCGCTGATCGACGCCGTGGACAGCATTCATCTGCTGCCCGGTTCGTTGATCGCCCAAGCGTACGAAACGTCGCAGATTCATGAAGGCTATCGCTGCCGCTACGGTGTGAATCCACACTACGCGAGTGACCTTCTCAAACATCAGCTCCAGGCGGTGGGGCATGATTCAGCGGGGGATTTGCGGGCATTCGAACTCAAGGATCATCGTTTTTTTGTCGCAACGTTGTTTCAACCGGAACGTGCGGCTCTCAAGGGCCAGATGCCGCCGTTGGTGCGAGCGTTTGTCGAGGCTTGCAAGGAGCAACGTTGATGAAGCCGACTACAGATTGTTTCGCGGTGATTTTCAATTCAACCCGCACCGAGGGCGACAACGGTTATGCCGAGGCGTCCGAGCGCATGATGGCGTTGGTGGGCGCACAGCCGGGGTTTCTTGGAATTGATTCGATTCGCGGGCCGGATGGTGTCGGGATCACGGTTTCGTACTGGGAGAGTGAGGCGGCGATTTTAGCGTGGCGACAAAATCCTGAGCATCGGGTGATCCAGGAACGAGGGCGCTCGATCTGGTATTCGGCGTTCCATACGCGGGTGTGCAGGGTTGAGCGTGAGTATCGGTTTGGGCAGTAGGTGCTGTGCCGTGCTTTAGGCCGCCTTCGCGAGCAAGCCCGCTCCCGCAGGTGATTGGTGAGCGCCACAGAGCCCGTATGGGAGCGGACTTGCTCGCGAAGAGGCACTCACCGTCACGAAAAACCCTCAGCCCCGCACCAGACTGCGCACCGCCACAATCTCTGGTACTTCGCGCTTGTGCATGTAAACGCGCAACGGCTCGGTGATGTTGAGGCGGTCATCGACATTCTGATCCAGCAACAACTGAATCAACTCGCGTTTAAGCGTCATGGTCTGCGGCGACGCGGGTGCCCAGACGAATTCACTGGCGGGAATAATGCCGTCGTCGGCCACGTCCATGCCGAACGAATCTTCGCTGAAACGCACGATGTACTGACCGGTTTTGCGGTTCAGGCCAACAAAGCCTTTGAGGTCGTCGGCGGCCTGGCAGATGAGTTGGGAGGTGATGTGCATGATAAACCTCACGAAAAATGATCGATGGTTTACACGCAGGGCATTGGACGGCGCGCTCTCTGCCGGAGCGTCTGCCGAGGGCAAGCGTACTGCAAACGGCGCCACAAAAGTGCAGGAAAAATCGCTTTTAATACGTTTATGTCGGTCTGGCGATGGCGGGCAATCGATTCAGTTGTTAAAAGGTACGTCTTTGAAACTGCCCTGCGAAAGGAACTCGAACATGCCCGCCACGTTCACCAAAAGCGCCCTCATGCTGAGCCTGCTGCTCGGCCTTGGTCAGGCGCATGCCGCCAGCCAGACTGATCCTGCTGCAGTCGCCGCCGCTCATGGCATTCCACATCCGGCGGTGATTGCCCACCGTGGCGCGTCCTTCGACGCCCCGGAATCCACCGCCGCTTCCTACAAACTGGCCCGTGATCTGGGTGCCGACTACCTGGAAATGGATTTGCAGCGCAGCAAGGACGGCGTGCTGTTCGCCCTGCACGACAACAACCTGCAACGCACCACCGACGTCGCGACCAAATTCCCGGATCGTAAAGACAGTCCGGCCAATGCCTTCACCATGGCCGAGCTGAAAACCCTCGACGCCGGTAGCTGGTACAACAAGGCGTACCCGGATCGCGCACGCCCGTCTTACGCGGGGCTGAAAATTCTGACCCTCGATGAAATCATCAATATTGCCCAGGCCAACCCAGCGCACAAACCTGGTCTGTATATCGAGACCAAAGAGCCGCAACTGTTCCCCGGGATCGAACACGATCTGAAAGAGAAACTGCAGGATCGCGGCTGGTTGAGCCGGGCAGGTTCGAAACTGGCGAAGAGCGAAACGAGCGTCGGTCAGGGTAAAGGCCGGGTGATCTTGCAAACGTTCGAGAAGAACAGCCTCGAACTGCTGCAAAAGGAAATGCCGCAAGTGCCGAAAATCCTGCTGCTGTGGGTGGGCGAAGGCGGCATGGAGCCGAAATCCAAGGTGACTTTTGCCGAGTCTGGCGAGAAGGACAAAAACGCGTTTTACGGTAAACAGGAACCGAAGTCCGATGCCGAGTTCAAGCAGTGGGTCGACTTCGCCAAGGCGCATGGTGCCATCGGTACCGGCCCTTCGGCGAAGCTGACCCATGGCGGCGACCAGAGCTACTCGGATCTGGTGCAGCCTTGGATGAACCAATACACCCACGATCAAGGCTTGCTGGTGCACGTCTACACCGCCGATGAGCCGGTGGACTTCGAGAAGGTCATGGCCGCAGGCGTCGATGGCATCTTCACCAACCGCGCCAGCGAACTGTTGAAGTTCTACAAACGCCCGGCAGCGGCCAGTGTTGATCAGGTGTTGAAGAACAACGGCTTTTGATCGGCCACCGGGGTGTCCGCATCGCGAGCCGGTTCGCTCCCACAAGAGCATTCTGCGGACGATGCGGTGTTTTAAGGGTGAATTAAGTTGCGGTGGTTAACCTGAGGCCACTTCAACAAACAACCCAAGGAATGACCCGATGAAAACGTTGACTGCCCTGTTTGCCGCCGCCGCTCTGACCCTCACCGCAGGCCTGGCCCAGGCTGATGTGCGTGTCGATCAGATCCCCGAACTGGTCAAATCCGGCAAGATCAAATCGCTGGAAAGCATGAACCAGGAAGCGCTGAAACTGCACCCGGGGGCGACCATCACCGACACCGATCTGGATAACCACTTCAACGGTTATGAGTACGAAGTCGAACTCAAAACTGCCGACGGCAAAGAGTACGACGTGGACTTTGATGCCACCACCGGCAAGGTGCTGAGCAACAAACTGGATAGCTGATACACCTTACACACCAAGCCGCTCGATCACTGGATCGCGCGGCTTTTTTGTGCCTGACAGCAAAGGTGCTGGCCGACGCCGTGGTGGAGGTGTCTTCACTGACTTCGCTGATCGACGTTTTGCGGGTCGCCGTGGCGAGGGTTTGATTGATCGATACAGAACTGAGGCCGACCATGGGAATGCTCCAATGCCGGTTATAGATAACCGGCCATCGATCATGCTCGCCGCCAATTGAGATTGACTGTGTACCGTCTCGGTATCCGATCCGGTACACAGCCAACGAGTCAGGCACTCAGGCGTGCGGTGACTTCGTTCAGTTGCCCGGACAGGCCGTGCAGGTTCTGGCTGGCGCTTTCGGTGCGCTGCACGTTGTCGAGGTTGGTGCTGGCAATCGAAGTGATCTCGGTCAGGTTGCGCGAGAT
The DNA here is from genome assembly GCF_963971015.1 of Pseudomonas sp. RA_15y_Pfl2_54. Lineage (NCBI taxonomy): Bacteria > Pseudomonadati > Pseudomonadota > Gammaproteobacteria > Pseudomonadales > Pseudomonadaceae > Pseudomonas > Pseudomonas sp. RA_15y_Pfl2_54. The sequence continues at coordinate 44,065 of NZ_CAXAPN010000002.1, read as the reverse complement.
GTCCTCGGCCACCGACGTCTGCTCTTCGGCCGCCGTGGCGATCTGGCGGTTCATGTCGCGGATCGCTTCGACGGCGTGGGTGATGCGCTCCAGCATCGCGCCGGCCTGAGTGACTTGCTCAACGCTTTCGTCGCTGCGGGCCTGACCGCTGTCAATGGCTTGCGCGGCGTCCACAGCACCGGTCTGCACGTTCTGGATGATCTGGTTAATCTCGATGATCGACTCCGCCGTGCGCTGTGCAAGGTTGCGCACTTCGTCAGCCACTACGGCAAAACCGCGCCCTGCCTCACCGGCCCGCGCCGCTTCGATTGCCGCGTTCAGCGCCAGCAGGTTGGTTTGCTCGGCGATGCCGCGAATCACTTCTAGCACTTTGCCGATACGGCCGCTGTCGGCTTCGAGACGACGGATCACCGTGGCGGTGTTGGTGATTTCGCTGCGCATCTGGGTGATGGAGTGAATGGTGCTCTGCATGACCTTTTCACCCTGTTGGGCAGACTGGTCGGCATCGTCGGCAGCACGCGCAGCGTCAGCCGCGTGACGCGCGACTTCCTGGGCGGTGGCGGACATTTCGTTCATTGCCGTGGCCACCTGATCGGTGCGGTTGAACTGCTCGTTGGTGCCGCCGGCCATGGTGGTGGCGATGGCGTTCAATTCGCCGCTGGCGCTGTCCAGATCGCTGGCGCTGCGTTGCAGGCGAGTGAAGGTTTCAGCAAGGAAATCACGCAGGGTGTTGGCGGCGGCCGCGAGGTTGCCCAACTCGTCCTGACGGTCGCTGACCACACGCTCGGCCAGTTTGCCGCGACTCAACTGGGTCACGTAATCAATCAGCTTGCGGATCGGCTCAACCAGGTTGCGGTTGACCAGCCACAGGCTCAACACACCGATCAACAGGCCCGACGCGAGCATCACCAACAGCCCAAGCCAGACGGTGCGATCAGCTTCGGCGCTGATCGATACCGACTGCTCGGTGCCCTGTTTGCGCAACTCGGCCACCAGTTCGCTCATTTGCTCGCTGGCGGCGCGGTCGACACCTTTGACGGCGTTGTCGCCAGCAACCGGATCGCCACCGGCGGCCACATAGGCATCGCGGCCCTTCTGATAAGCGGCACCGAGTTGGCGATGCTCGTCACGCAGACGTTCGATACGGGTTTTCAAACCGGGATCGATACTCTTCTGGCTGGCCAGTTCGCCGAGGATGTTCTGTACATCGCGCTGACGATCTTCGAACTGCCCCCAGTACTTGCTCAGATCCGCCGGTTGCTTGCCGCGCAGCAGGACGTTTTTCCATTCCTGCACCTGCACTTTGAATTGCAGGTTGGCTTCGTCGATCAGTTGCGAGGTGTGCAACGGACCGGCGATCAATCGGCTGTAGCTCTGCACGCCGTTGGACAGGAAATGAAAGCAGGCCAGTGCGATCAACAGCATCGCTAGCAGGCTGCCGCTCAGCAGGGCGAGAATTTGCGCTCTCAGGGATTTTTGCAGCATTGCAGGTACTCATGGCAGGGATGAGGCACGCCTGTTTCAGGCGTGAAAAAGTGGCCGGACTTCCCTGTCGGCGAACCGTGGCGTGGCCAACGGTGCGCAACCTAACGTACCCGTGATCGGCGCGCCAAAGCCGTTCTTGAGAGGTTCCCGACCGCCGGTAGCGCTTTGATTTGACGTCACTTTTTTGTCACGCAAACGTCATGTGACATTGCGATGATGCCCCTCAGGTGAACCTGTAACCCCTGCGCCAACCGCCCTCCTCGCAGCGAGCCTCCATGAACCACAGCCTCGATATCAGTCATCGCGACCCGGACTTGTTTGGCTTGCTCTACGGCTTCCGTTTTCTGCCGGGTGAGCGTGGTCGCGAAATCGATTCGGCCACCGCATTGCGCTGCCTGCAAGGTGACAGCGACAGCAATGAATTCCTCTGGCTGCACCTCAATCTGGCTCACGTCGCGTGCGAGCGCTGGATGAAAAGCCATCTGCAATTGCCTGAAGAATTTTTCGAAGCGTTGCATGAGGGCTCGCGTTCGACGCGCATCGAGCATGTCGACGCGGCGCTGTTGGCGGTGGTCAACGACGTGGTGTTCAACCTGAGCAGCATGGTGTCGTCGGATGTGTCGACGCTGTGGGTCTGCGTGCGCAGCAAACTGATTGTCAGCGCGCGCCTGCAACCGTTGCACTCGGTGGACAAACTGCGCTCGTCGGTGAAGGCCGGCGAACGCTTTCGCTCGCCCTCGGAATTGCTTGTACACCTGCTGCGCGATCAGGGCGAAGTGCTGACCCAGATCGTGCGCAAGACCAGCATGAGCGTCGATCAGGTCGAGGATCAATTGCTCTCCTCGCGGCTGTCGACCAACCGCGCCGAACTCGGCGCCAATCGCCGGGTGCTGGTGCGCTTGCAACGATTACTGGCGCTCGAACCCGGCTCTTTACTGCGCCTGCTCAACCGTCCGCCGCCGTGGTTGCAGAAGGAGGACGTGAAGGAGTTGCGCAAGTCCACCGAGGAGTTTGCGCTGATCATCAACGACCTCACCGCCCTTGGTGAGCGGATCAAGTTGCTGCAGGAAGAGATCGCCGCCAACCTCAACGAACAGAGCAACCGCACGCTGTTCACCTTGACCGTGGTGACGGTACTGGCGTTGCCGATCAACATCATTGCCGGTTTTTTCGGCATGAATGTGGGGGGCGTGCCGCTGTCGCAAGACCCGCAAGGGTTCTGGATTCTGGTGGCGCTGGTGGCGACGTTTACCGTGATTGCCGGGCGCTGGGCGTTTCGTAAACGTGGCGATTACTGATCCACTCTTTTTTGTGCCCATCACAGACAACGATGTGGGTCAGAGGGTTGAACGGATCACCTCACCGAGCCAATCCATGAACACCCGCACGCGTAGCGGTAAATGCCGCTGCCGCGCATACAGCAACGAAATCGCCATGGCTGGCGCGGTGTACTGCGCCAGCACCGTCACCAGTTCGCCGTTATCCAGATGCGGCTGCATGCCGGTGCGCGGCACCTGCACCAGACCAAAACCGCCCAGGCAGGCCGACTCGTAAGCATCGGTGCTGTTGACCGTCACGCTGCCAGCCATCGGCAAACGCCGGACCTGGCCGCCCTCCTCGTAGACAAAGCCTTCCGAACGCGCCCCCAAAACACCGACGTAATGCACCAGCCGATGCTGCGCCAGATCCTCCAGCGTTTGCGGCACGCCGTAGCGCGCCAGATAAGCGGGGCTGGCGCAGTTGATCATGGGAAAGTCGCCCAGATGCCGGGCTACCACCGATTGATCGGGCTGCGCGCCGATCCGCACCACACAGTCGAAACCCTCGCTGAGCAGATCGACCCGGCGGTCGGTGCTGCTGATTTCCAGTTCCAGATTGGGGTGGCGCGCCATGAACGACGGCAGGCGCGGCATCACCAGTCGCCGCGACAGGATGTTCGGCATGTCGACGCGAATCCGCCCCGTCAGCGAGGCCTCGTCCTGACGAAACAGGCCTTCGATCTCGTCCATGTGCGAAAGCAGATCCTTGCTCCGCTCGTACAACACCAAACCGTCCTGTGTTGCCTGCACTTTGCGCGTGGTGCGTTGCAGCAGCCGCGTGCCTAGCAACGTTTCCAGCGCCTGCACATGCTCGGACACGGTAGAACGCGGCAAGCCGAGGCTCTCCCCGGCGAGGGTGAAACTCGACAGTTCGCTGACCCGGACGAAGGTGCGCAGCAGTTCCAGTTTGTTCATCGGGGCACTCGCTGATTGTTCGGTTTATTCGACCAGTGATTCCGGTTTAGCTCTGTTTATCACCTAAGGGCGGATAAATAAACTTTGCTCCATCCACTCACCGCCATTGAGGAAGTCCCATGAATCGCAAAATCGCATTGATCACCGGCGCCAGCCGTGGCCTGGGCAAAAACGCCGCCCTGCACCTCGCCGCGCAGGGCATCGACATCATCGGCACTTACAACAGCCGCGCCGATGAAGCCCAAGCGCTGGTGACTGAACTGGAACAACTCGGCGCCAACGCCGTGATGCTGCAACTGGACGTGGGTCGCAGCGAAGGCTTTGCCGATTTCGCCGCGCAGGTCGAGCACGCGCTCAAACATTTTGAACGTCAGCGCTTTGATTTCCTGATCAACAATGCCGGCATCGGCGTGCACGCCCTGTTCACCGAAACCACACCGGAGCAGTTCGACCTGTTGATGAACATCCAGTTGAAAGGGCCGTTCTTCCTGACCCAGCAATTGCTGCCGCTGATCAACGATGGCGGGCGCATCATCAACATCTCCAGCGGCCTGACCCGCTTCAGCCTGCCGGGTTACGGCGCCTACGCCGCGATGAAAGGTGCGATGGAAGTGTTGACCCGTTATCAGGCCAAGGAGTTGGGTGCACGACAGATCGGCGTGAACATCCTTGCGCCGGGCGCCATCGAAACCGATTTTGGCGGCGGCGCAGTGCGCGACAACTCAGCAGTGAACGCCATGGTCGCCAGCAACACCGCGCTGGGCCGTGCCGGGCAGCCGAATGACATTGGTGGCGCGCTGGCGTTGCTGTTGTCACCGGGTGGGCAGTGGATCAATGGTCAACGGGTTGAGGCTTCGGGCGGCATGTTTCTCTGAGCCTCAAGACTGAGGCACAGATGACGTTTGCTGCTCAGACCGGGCGGGTCTTCAAGACCCGCTCGCGCACCACGTCATAACCCCAGTGATACACATAGGTGTACGGCAGAAAGAACAGCAACACGCCGATGTCGAGCAAAAACGCCTGCCACAAACTGACCGACAGCCACCCGGCAATCAGCGGCACACCCATCACGATCAAGCCTCCCTCGAACAACAAGGCGTGCACCATTCGCACCCAAGCGTTGCGCGCAATGTGCAGGCGCTCCAGCAGGCGGTCGAAGAAGCGGTTGAACACCACGTTCCAACCCAGCGCCAGCAACGCGATCAACACCGTCACCGCGCCCATGTCGAGCAATGGTTTTTGCATGATCCACGCCAGCAACGGTGTGCAGATCACAATGGCCAACAGTTCGAAACCGACAGCCTGCAAGATACGTTCAGTGATGGATTTGTTGGCAGTCATGACCTGACTCCTTGAGTGAAGGTGGTTGCCATGATCCAACACCGAACCGATACTTCATAACCAATAACCATCGATCAAGGCGATAGTTGATGATCTCGCAGGAAGTGTTGTTGGCGTTTGTTCAAGCGGCGACCCAAGGCTCGTTTTCGGCGGCGGCGCGCAAACTGGGGCGCAGTCAGTCGACCATCAGCGCAGCGGTGGCCAGCCTTGAGATCGATCTGGATTTGCAACTGTTCGATCGCAGCAGCCGCAAGCCGACCCTCACCCCGGCCGGCCATGTGATGCTGCAACGGGCCGAGGCGATTCTCACGGCCAGCAGCCGCCTGGAAATCACCGCTCGGCAATTGTCCCAAGGCGTGGAGCCAAAGCTGACCGTGGCGATTTCCGACACCTATCAATCAGCGCGTTTTGAAGCGGCATTGATCGGGTTCGAGCAGCGTTATCCGGATATGGAACTGGAGTGTTTGATTGCCGAGTGCGACGACTTGATCGAACTGGTGCAGCGCGGTCGGGCGCATTTGGCCTTCGCCGAGATGCAAGACAGCTACCCGCCGGATCTGTTGGCCTCCACCGTCGCCGAGCGCACCGATATCGCCCTGTTCGTCAGCCGCGAGCATGCACTGACGACGCTCAAGCACATCGACCAAGCGATCCTGGAACAACATCGCGAACTGCGCCTGGCGACGATCGTCAATCCATACGACAGTCGCGCCAAAGGCCGTGTGTGGTCGGCGCCCAGTTACCTGATGCTGATGGAAATGGCCGAAATGGGCTTCGGCTGGGCACCGCTGCCGCGCTGGCTGGTGGGGCGTTTCGGCAACGGCACGCTGGTGGAACTGAACGTGCGCGGCTGGCCGAAACCGGTGTTTGTCGATGCTTTGTGGTCGCGGCTGCATCCGCCGGGGCCAGCGGGGAGCTGGTTATTGAGCAAGATGCTGGAATAGCGTGGCGGCCATGCCAAAACTCCATGACCACCCCCAATCCCCTGTGGGAGCGGGCTTGCTCGCGAAGAGGCCGGTACGGCCAGCGCCCCGTTCGGATCAGTCCAACGCTAGCAACCGCGCTTCAATGAACCGCCGCTCCGGCGCTTGCCGCGTCAATTCCAGCGCCCGTGAATAAGCCACCCGCGCCTCTTCCACCCTGCCCAACTGCCGACAGAACTCCGCCCGCGCCGAATGTGCCAAGTGGTAATCCTGCAACTCGCCACGATCCAGAATCCCCTCGATCAAGTTCAACCCGGCCAAGGCCCCGTCACGCTGAGCCACCGCCACCGCCCGGTTCAACTCGATCACCGGCGACGGCAGCACCCGCAACAACACGTCATACAGCCCGACGATCTGCTGCCAATCCGTCTCCCCTGCCGATCCCGCCTCGGCATGCACCGCCGCTATTGCTGCTTGCAGACAATACGGCCCGAACCGCCGCGTAGTCAGCGCACGCTCCACCAGCGCACAGCCTTGGGCAATCAACCCGGCATCCCAACGCGAGCGATCCTGATCGCTCAGCAGCACCAACTCCCCGTTCGGCGAAGTGCGCGCCGGTCTGCGTGACTCGTGCAGTAACATCAGCGCCAGCAGTCCCATGACCTCGGGTTCCGGCAGCAACTCCATCAACAAGCGCCCAAGCCGAATGGCCTCACGGGTCAGGTCCTCGCGGATCAGTTCGGCGCCCATCGACGCCGAATAACCTTCGTTGAATACCAGATAAATCACCCGCAACACGCTGTCGAGGCGCTCAGGCAATTCGCTCAGACCGGGAACTTGATAAGGGATTTTTGCATCACGGATCTTCGCTTTGGCGCGGACGATGCGCTGGGCAATCGTTGCCGGCGCCGACAGGAATGCGCGAGCGATTTCTTCGGTAGTCAGGTCGCAGACCTCACGCAAAGTCAGCGGCACTTGCGCATCCGCCGCCAGCGCCGGGTGACAGCAGGTGAAGATCAGCCGCAAGCGATCGTCTTCCACATCTTCACCACTCCAGTCGGCCTGTTCCAACGCTTCGAGTTGCACCAGCAGCAGCGGCTGAGAAGCCTTGAAACGCGCGCGCCGGCGCAACACGTCAATCGCCTTGAAGCGCCCGGTGGACACCAGCCAGGTGCGCGGATTGTCCGGCACGCCGTCATGCTGCCAGCGCTCGACCGCGACAAAGAACGCCTCGTGCAAAGCTTCTTCGGCGAGGTCGAAATCGCCGAGCAGACGAATCAGCGTCGCCAGAATCCGCCGCGAGTCTTCGCGATAGACCTGTTCGACCCGCGCCCTGACCTCAGACATTCAACTGGCGCACGGGGCGTACTTCAACGCTGCCGACCCGCGCCGCCGGAATGTTACCGGCGACCTGGATCGCTTCGTTGAGATCCTTGGCGTCGATCAGGTAGAAACCGGCCAACTGCTCCTTGGTTTCGGCGAACGGGCCGTCGGTGATCGACAGCTTACCGTTGCGCATACGCACGGTGGTCGCAGTCTGTACCGACTCCAGGGCTTCGGCCGCGAGCATCCGCCCGCTGCCCTGGATCGACTCGGCATAGGCCCAGCACTCGGCGTCTTCCGGGCTGTCGGGCGACGAATGCAGCAAGCGCTCATCGCTGTAGACCAGGCATAAATACTTCATGGCGTTCTCCTGATTCGAACGGATCAACTATGGCTGAAGATCAGGGCTTCTGATGGTTCGATGGCGATTTCCTCGAACATGAAGATAGGCGAGCCGGGGCACCTATCCATCTTTTGTTGTGAAGACACCTTTAGTCGTTCGGCGAATCGGTAGATCGACAGACGAAACAAAAAATTTCCGAGGAGGGCAAAGTCGCTAGAATCCGGGCCTCATCTTTGTAGGAAAAAGGAAATTCCCGTGTCAGCCAAACTCGTGCCCTACGACAGCCTCAACGCCTTGCAGCGTCAGCAGGTCGAGGCCATTGAAATTCGCGCCGAGCAGATCAAGTTCTCCGGTGATATCCACGGTGCCTTGCACACTTTGCTGTCGAAACCGGCGCCCGGCGTGAAGGGTTTTGTGCTGTTGGCGGACGAAGTGCCAGTAGCGTTCCTGTTGCTCAAGCGCCCACCGGTTTTACCGGCCTGGGCCGATGAACACAGCGCCACGTTGCATGCATTGCAGGTCGATCATCGGGCACAGGGCAAGGGGTACGGCAAGGCATGCCTGCAAGCGTTGCCGGAGGTCGCGCGCCAGGCGTGGCCGGAAATCAAAGGCCTGGAATTGTCAGTGGACGCCGACAACGACGCCGCCATCGCGCTGTACGCCAAACACGGCTTCGTCGACAGCGGCGAAGCGTACAAGGGCCGGATCGGCTACGAGCGACGCATGGGGCTGTTCTTCTAAATCATCGAGGGGATGCACGATGATCGATTCAATCCACGCACTGGAAGCCATTTACGGATTGCCTCACGAGCGTTCAGTGCGCAAGCAGATCACTTTTCTCAACGAAGACTATCAGGCGATGGTGCGGGTCTCGCCGCTGGTGATCGTCAGCTCGGTGGGCACCGAAGGCCTCGACAATTCACCGCGCGGTGATGCGCCGGGGTTTGTGCGGATCATCGATGAGCGCACGCTGGCCCTGCCGGATCGCCCCGGCAACAACCGCATCGATACCTTGCGCAACGTGCTGCACGACCCGCGAGTGTCGCTGTTGTTCATCATTCCGGGGATTGGCGAGATGTTGCGGGTCAATGGCACGGCGCAGATCAGTGCTGAGCCGGAGCTATTGGATAGTTTTGCGGTAAATGGCAAACCGGCGAAAACCGTGTTGCTGGTGAACGTGCAAGCGGCGTACTTCCACTGTTCTAAAGCGCTTGTGCGTTCGGATGCGTGGAATCCTCAAACGCATCTACCGCGCTCTGCCCTACCGAGTGCGGGCGCCTTTCACAAGCGCCTGAGTGATGGCCAGTTCGACGCGGACAGCTACGACCGCGAAGCACCGAAGCGAGTGCGTGACACACTTTACTAAGCTCTCCCCCCCCCCTTGCCCCTGTGGGAGCGGGCTTGCTCGCGAATGCGGTGTGTCAGCCAAGTAGATATCGACTGAAACGGCACCTTCGCGAGCAAGCCCGCTTGTACACAGGGGGGTGCGCGTTTTTTAGAGGGTCAGGATCATCTCGTGCCACGCCATGCCGCCGTGATCGGACTCGGACGGTTTGATGTAGGCAAAGCCGAACCCGGCGTAAAGCGGAATGTGCTTTTCCTTGCACATCAGGTGAATCGTCGCCTTGTCCATCCCGCGCATGCGTTCGATGAACTCGGCCATCAGGCGCTTGGCCAGGCCCTGGCCCTGATAATCCGGGTGCACCACCACCGACATGATCACCACGTTCGGCCCCGCCGGATCGTGGCCGATCAGTTCCTTGAACGCCTCATCGGACATCTGCACATCAAACGCCGCACCCGCGTTGACGAAGCCTGCGACGACCCCGCCCACCTCGGCGACGATGAAGCCCTCCGGCCAGGTGGCGATGCGGGTGGCGATCTTCTCGCGGGTGGCGGCTTCGTCGCCTTCGTAGGCAACGGTTTCGATGGCGTAGCAGCAATCCAGGTCGGCGGCAGTGACGTTACGGATAAGGGTGTTCATGGCAGCTCGAAATCAGTGGAAACAAGGCTGCCAAGCATAAAGCACAAACACCGAGGCCGGTCAGTGAACGGCCTCGTGCATTGATATCAGGCCTTGAGCGGCAGCCAGATTTCCAGCGTGCCCGCATTGATCCTGGGGTTGAAATCTTCGCTGTATCGCTCGAATTCCGGCGCATCGGCGGCTTCGCGCCCCGATTGTGGCAGCCAGGTTTTCCAGATGTATTGAAAGGTCGCGGGCAACTGATCCAGTGAGCCTTTGTGCTCGAACACGGCATATTGCTGGGGCTGAATCTCGACCCAGCGATATTGCTCCGGCAGATCGTCAAGCTTGCTGATCTCAACGCCGGCAATGTACTCAAAACCACCCTGGCCATCAGGATTGCAGCAGATGCCGTAGGTCACTTCATTTTTCTGGCCCGGAATTTCGCCCAAGTGCGGGATGAATTTTTCCCAAAGCTGCGGGATGCCCTCGGTGGTGTCCTGAGTAAACCGTCCGCCCAGTCCGGCAATCAGCAGAAAGTGTCCATTTTCGAAGCGCGGTTGCGCCACTTCGACGCGTGTTTGCTCATCCATGATTCGACTCCGGAACAAAATAGGGGTTCGGCTGGTGAGTATAGGAAGCCCAAACCGATTCGCACGGTTACAGCGCGTGCAACTGCTCGACGGCGCCCGAACCGACAAACTCGTTATAGCCCGATACGATCACGTATACCGCGAAATAGCAGAAGATCGCTGCAGATGCCATGTATGAGTAGCGCAGCAATTTGTCGCCGAGCAGCTTGCCTCCGTGGCTTGCAGCGAAGCACAAACCGGCCGACCACAGCAGCCCGGCGCAGAGGAACCCGGCGAGAAACAGCGCCGAACTCAGCGGGCCACCGCCACCGGAACGGGCGATCAGCGTGCCGCCCACCGCCGCAAACCAGAGAATCGCGCTCGGCGACGACATGGCCAGAAAGATCCCGCGGAAGAATTCCTTGCGATGGGAGTTGTGCCCCACTTCAGCGGTTTGCGCGAGCAGCGCTTCGTGGTGAATTGCCGAATAAATCATCTTCGCCGCAAAGTAGATCAACAGCGCCGAACCGCCGATCCACAGGACCCAACGCACGGTTTCGTATTGCAGCAGCACGGTCATTCCGGCCAGTGCCAGCACCGCATAAACCAGGTCGCCGACGCAGGTGCCCAGGCCCAGTGCGAAGCCCTGAAAGTATCCGCGCTGCATCGCCAGGGTGATCATGGCGATGTTGGCCACGCCGATGTCCAGGCACAGCGAAAGACTCAGCAAGAAGCCGCTGGTGAATTCCATCAACCATTTTCCTTGGGCAAAAATTGTTAAAAAACGCGCTGGACAGTATGCCATCACTGACCTTATCTTCCGCCACAGGTCACCGCAGTGACCCGCGTCGCTCGGACGGTTCCGGGCGCTTACGTTATCCGAGGCAACAATGGCTGAACAAGGTTCGCCGCGCCGCTTTGCGCGCATTGATCGACTTCCCCCTTACGTTTTCAACATCACCGCCGAGCTGAAGATGGCCGCGCGGCGTCGTGGTGAAGACATCATCGACTTGAGCATGGGCAACCCCGACGGCGCCACGCCGCCGCACATTGTCGAAAAACTTGTGCAAGTCGCCCAGCGTGACGACACCCACGGTTACTCCACGTCCAAGGGCATTCCGCGCCTGCGCCGGGCGATTTCCAACTGGTACAAGCAACGCTACGAGGTCGATATCGATCCGGAAAGCGAAGCCATCGTCACCATCGGCTCCAAGGAAGGCCTGGCGCATTTGATGCTGGCCACACTGGATCAGGGCGACACAGTGCTGGTGCCGAACCCGAGCTACCCGATTCACATCTACGGCGCGGTGATTGCCGGCGCCCAGGTGCGTTCGGTGCCGCTGGTGCCCGGTGTGGACTTCTTCGCCGAACTGGAACGGGCCATTCGCGGCTCGATTCCGAAGCCGAAGATGATGATCCTCGGCTTTCCGTCCAACCCCACCGCGCAGTGCGTGGAGCTGGACTTCTTCGAGCGAGTCATCGCCCTCGCCAAGCAGTACGACGTGTTGGTGATCCACGATCTGGCTTACGCCGACATCGTCTACGACGGCTGGAAAGCGCCGTCGATCATGCAGGTGCCGGGCGCCAAGGACATCGCGGTGGAGTTTTTCACCCTGTCCAAGAGCTACAACATGGCCGGTTGGCGTATCGGTTTCATGGTCGGTAACCCGGAACTGGTCAACGCCTTGGCGCGGATCAAGAGCTACCACGACTACGGCACCTTCACGCCGCTGCAAGTGGCCGCGATTGCGGCGCTGGAAGGCGATCAACAGTGCGTGCTCGACATTGCCGAGCAATATCGTCAGCGGCGTAATGTGCTGGTCAAGGGCCTGCATGAACTGGGCTGGATGGTCGAGAACCCGAAAGCTTCGATGTATGTCTGGGCGAAGATTCCCCAGGCTTATGCACATCTGGGTTCGCTGGAATTCGCCAAGAAGCTGCTGGCCGAGGCCAAGGTTTGTGTCTCGCCGGGGGTCGGGTTTGGTGAGTACGGCGATGACCATGTGCGCTTTGCGCTGATCGAGAACCAGGACCGGATTCGTCAGGCGGTACGCGGGATTCGCGGGATGTTCAGAGCCGATGGTTTGGTCCCGAAAACCGGCGCCTGACACATTTCCCGCTCCCACACTGGTTTTGGGTGAACCATAAAATCCGCCCACAAAAAAACCGCATCGCTGCGGTTTTTTTGTGCCTGACGATATCGCTTAAACGAACAGCGACAACAGCAGGATAAAGCCCAACGCGACGATGGAGAGGATGGTTTCCATCGCCGTCCAGGTCTTGAATGTCTCGGCCACGGTCATGTTGAAGTATTGCTTCACCAGCCAGAAACCGGCGTCATTGACGTGGGACAGGATCAACGAACCGGCACCGGTGGCAAGCACCAGCAGTTCACGGTTGACACCCGGAATCATCCCGACCACTGGCACCACGATGCCTGCACCGGTGATGGTCGCCACGGTAGCCGAACCGGTAGCGACACGAATCACCGCCGCCACCAGCCACGCCAGCAGGATCGGCGAGATCTGTGCGCTGACCGCCATGTGACCGATCACATCACCCACACCGCTGGTGACCAGCATCTGCTTGAAGCCACCGCCGGCACCAATGATCAGGATGATCGCAGCCGTGGGTGCCAGGCTCGAATCCAGCCATTTGAGAATCTGCTGGGAGCCGATGCCTTGCTTGTGACCGAAGGTGTACAGCGACAGCAGCAACGCCAGCAGCAACGCCGAGATCGGGTGGCCGATCATGTCCATCCAGGTACGGAAGAAATGGCCGTCCGGCAGCGCCACGTCTGCGAAGGTTTTGAGCAGCATCAGGAACACCGGCAGCAGCACGGTGATCAGGGTGATGCTGAAGCTCGGCAGCTTGGTCGAATCGGTTTCACGGGCCAGTTGATCGACCAGTTCCTGATTCGGGTGACCCGGAATGTGCTTGGCGATGAACGTACCGAAGATCGGGCCGGCAATGATTGCCGTCGGCAGCGCGACGATCAGACCGTAAAGAATGGTCTTGCCGATGTCAGCGCCGAACACGCCGATGGCCAGCAGCGGGCCGGGGTGCGGTGGCACCAGACCGTGCACGGCGGAAAGGCCGGCGAGCAGAGGGATGCCGATCTTGATGATCGACACGCCGGTACGACGGGCAACGATGAACACCAGCGGAATCAGCAGCACGAAGCCGATTTCGAAGAACAGCGGGATGCCCACCAGGAACGCGGCAAACATCATGGCCCACTGAACCTTGTCCTTGCCGAACGCGCGAATCAGGGTCTGGGCGATCTGATCCGCCCCGCCCGACTCGGCCATCATTTTGCCGAGCATGGTGCCCAGCGCGAGGATGATGCCGACAAAACCGAGCACGCCACCGAAACCGTCCTGGAACGCCTTGATGATGGTGCCGATCGGCATGCCGGAGGTCAGGCCGAGGAAGGCGGCGGCGATGGTCAGGGAAATGAACGGGTGAATTTTGAACTTGGTGATCAGGATAATCAGGCCGATTACCGTGACCACTGCATCGAGCAGCAGGAACGAGTCGTGGGACATGCCAAACATTAGGGGTGTCTCCTGGTTGTTGTTGTTATTAAAGCGGGTTGATCAGAAGTCGTGAGGACAGCGCTATCTGCTTGAACACACTCATACCGCCGGTTTCAGACCGTGGGCCTGCCACCAGACGTGAGCCTGTTCGGCCAGTTCTTCAACGCTGTGGATCGAAGCATTCAACGCCAGGGTCAACGGCTCGCCGACCGGCGATTGGAGGGTGGCGAACTGGCTTTCGATCAACGTGGCCGGCATGAAGTGGCCCGGGCGGTGGGAGACACGCTCGGCGGCGACTTCAGGGGTCAGTTCAAGAAACACGAAACCCAGGCCCGGCAAGGCACTGCGCAGCACTTCGCGGTAACTGTGTTTAAGCGCCGAACAGGTCAGCACCGGGCGCTGGCCTTGTGCATCGACGCGACGCAGTTCATCGCACAGGCTGTCGAGCCAGCCGGCGCGGTCTTCGTCGTTCAGGGGGATCCCCGCGCTCATCTTTTCGATGTTGGCGGCCGGATGAAAAGTATCGCCTTCAATGGCAGTGGCGCCGCTCAATTGGCACAGGGCCTCGCTGACGCACGTCTTGCCGCAACCGGCAACGCCCATGATGACCAGGGCGGTGATGGGATGACTCATATAACACCTCAGCGCGCAGACAGCGCTACCTTTGCTAGCTATGACTCTAGTGCACAGGCAGAAGTTGCCGACGCCTTCTTGTCGTTTTTTTGGGTTGCAGCAGGTTTGTTCCCGATACCAAAAAGCGAGGATCAGGCAGGATCTCGCTCACGCATTTGCAGCTGCATCAGGACAGCGCTACCTTAGTGCCTTGATTTTTGTTTGGCAAGCCGCCCGATGACCACCCCTAAAAACGATAAAAATACCCGCACCACCGGCCGTCCCACCCTCAATGAAGTTGCCCGCCTGGCCGGCGTGAGCCCGATTACCGCCTCCCGCGCGTTGCGTGGGGTCAGCACCGTGGCCACCGAACTGGTCGAAAAAGTCCAGAAAGCCGCGCTCGAACTCAACTACGTCGTCAACCCCGCCGCCCGTGCACTGGCCTCGGCCCAGAGCCATTCAGTGGTGGTGCTGGTGCCGTCGCTGTCCAACCTGCTGTTCATCGATACGCTGGAAGCCATTCATCGGGTGCTGACGCCCAAGGGCTTCGAAGTGCTGATCGGCAACTTCCACTATTCCCGTGATGAAGAAGAGAACCTGCTGCGCAACTACATGGCTTATCGGCCACGCGGTTTGCTGCTGACCGGGTTTGATCGCACTGAAAGTTCACGGCGGATGATCGAAGCCAGCAACATTCCCTGCGTGTACATGATGGAACTGGACAGCGCCGCCGGGGTGAATTGCGTCGGGTTCTCCCAGCTCAGCGCGGGCGAGACGGCGGCCAAACATTTGTTGTCCCGTGGGCGCAAGCGTCTGGCTTACATCGGCGCGCAACTCGATCAGCGCACCTTGTTGCGCGGTGAAGGTTTTCGCAAAGCCTTGCAGAAGGCCGGGAGGTACGACCCGGATCTGGAAGTGCTGACCCCCCGTGCGTCGTCCGTGGGGTTGGGCGGCGAGTTGTTTGTGCAATTGCTGGCGGCGCACCCGGATGTCGATGCGATCTTCTTCGGTAACGACGACCTGGCGCAGGGCGCTTTGCTTGAGGCGCTACGCAATGGCATCAGGATTCCCGAGCAAGTGGCGATTCTGGGCTTCAACGACTTGCCGATGTCCGAGCACATGGTGCCGCGCCTGAGCAGCATCAATACCCCGCGTGAAGCGATTGGCCGGCGGGCGGCGGAACAGATGCTGACGTTGATGGCGGGTAACAGCGTGGCGCGTCCAGTCGAGGACATGGGCTTCGAACTGAAAATCCGCGAAAGCACATAACACCGCTCCCACACTGGATTGGCGCAACACTCTAGTGACCGAGGCGCTCAACCAGTGCCAACGCACCCTTCTGCAGCGGTTGGCTCTTGAGCCACACCGCATGCACCGGCAGCACCAGACCGTTTTCGATGTTGCGAAAGTTCAGCCGTTTCAAGCGCCCCGAGTCCAGCCGCGACTGCACCACCGACAACGGAAAATTGCCCCAGCCCAATCCTGCCTCGACCATCTCCATTGCCGTCTCAAGGTTGTCGGTGCGCCAATACGATTGCGCCACCAACGGTCGTGTCTCGCTGATCGGCAAGTCACGACTGGCCAAAACGATCTGGCGCACCTGCACCAAATCCTCCAAGAACAGATCCTGCCCCTGCAACAACGGGCTGTTCGCCGCCAGTGTGGCGATCATGCGTTCACTGCCAACAAACTGAAAGCGCTCCAGCACGTTCACACTCAGCCCGGCGAATGCGATACACACATTGACGCGGCCACTGTGGAGCATCGCCAGCACGTCATCCTGGGGCGCGGTCAGCACTTCGATGTCGAGCAGCGGGTGACGCTCGGCAATTACCCCGATCGCCGCCAGCAAACGATGGCGATCGATGTCCGCCGCCACGCCAATCGACAGTTTGCTCTCCAGCCCCAAGGACAACTCCACCGCGTGCACTTGCAGTTGTTTGAGCTGTTCGGCAATAAGCCGTGCATGGGGCACCAGTGACAGGGCCATTGCCGTCGGTTGCGGTTCGCGATGACGGCGGTCGAACAACGAATAGCCGAGTTCAGCCTCAAGGTTGCCAATGCCCATGCTCACCGCCGACGGGACTTTGCCTAACGCCCGAGCGGCGGCGGAAAACGAACCGCGTTCGATCACGGCAAGGAACAGTTCGATGCTGTCACTGTTGAAATTCAACTTGGCTTACCTATCAATAGAACTGAAAGCTGCTGACTTTTTCTGTCAGCCCTATTGAAGCTATCTTTCGCCGCCTTCGCCAGCCCCGCTGGCTAACAAGTGGCAAGAAAGAGGCAACTCCATGCAAGGCGTCAAACGCAAACTGGTCTATGTGTCGCTTTACGAAGTGATCGGCATGACCTTCTCCGCCCTCGGTCTGGCGCTGTTGTCCGGCACCTCGCCGGGCAGCACCGGGCCGCTGGCCGTGATCATCACCACCATCGCCGTGACCTGGAATTTCATCTACACCTCGATGTTCGAACACTGGGAAAGCCGTCAGCCATCACGCACCCGCACGGTCAAGCGACGCATCGTCCATGCCGTTGGTTTTCAACTGACGTTGATCGTGTTTCTGATTCCGTTGATCGCGTGGTGGATGAACATCAGCCTGATGCAGGCGTTTCTACTGGATCTGGCGCTGATCATCTTCATCCCGTGCTACACGTTTGCGTTCAACTGGTTGTTTGACCGGGTGTTTGGTTTGCCGGCCTCGGCGCTGCCGGAATCTGACGCTGGAGCACATTGCCCGACGCTGACAGATTGCGGTGATCCACTGCCGCCAACCGGCAAGGGATCACCGTTTTTTCGATCGACTGAATCAAACAACCCCATGAAGTAAAAGGCTTTATTGATCGGGCATGGTAATTGCTCCTCTATGGCGGTCAGTCATTACCTACAGGTCAATTCATCATGTTGGTCAGTGCCAAACAAATGGAAATTCTGCCGCTGCCCAAGCGGCTGGCAGAAGACGCGACCGCCACGGCGGCCGCCGGTCTGCAAGGCGGCCTGCACGGCGCGATGCTGCAAGCGCTGCAAAACCAGGTGCAGACGCAAAACAGCGAAGCCACCGCCAAGGTGCAAGCTTCGGCCACGCAGATTGCCACTCAGCAAGTCAGCGCTGCCGCACGCCTGAGCGATAACGTCGACGAAGCCTTCGCCAAGACCCGCGTCGGCCTGCAAACCACCGACACTTCGCACGCAACCAAAACCACCGGTTCCGCCACCGACGAGTTCAAGGACTACATGAGCAAGACGCCTGAACAGCGTCTGCGCGACAGTATTCTCAAGGACATGGGCATCACCGAAGACGACATCAAGAACATGCCGCCGGAGAAACAACTGGCCATCGGCAAAGAGATCGCCCAGCGTTTGCAGGACAAGATGCAACTGGCGCAATCGGAGAAAGAAAACGTCAATGACGTCAAGGACAGCGACAAGATGGCGAATACGTTTCTGGCTGCGCTCTGAGCTCAAGCCAGCATGAAACCTGATGTGGGAGCGAGCAAGCCCGCTCCCACAGGGGTGGTATGGTCAGTTCAACTGCAACGTCTCATTGAACTGGCTGATCGCATCCACCACATGCCGTGAGCCCTGCTGAATCTCCAGAATCACCTCCCCCGCCTCATTGGCCAATTCGACGCCAAGGCCCGTTCGGTTCAGGCTCGATTGCATGCTCGACACCGCGCTCAACGACAAGTCGTGGTTTTTGCGCACCACGTCGACAATTTCCAGGGTCGCCTGACTGGTGCGTGCCGCCAGGCTTCGAACTTCATCGGCGACCACGGCAAAACCGCGTCCATGTTCGCCGGCCCGCGCCGCTTCAATGGCGGCATTGAGCGCCAGCAGGTTGGTCTGATCGGCGATGCCGCGAATGGTCTGGACGATGGTGCCGATGATGTCCGATTGTTTGCTCACCGCATCGATGCTCACCGCAGCTTCGTTGAGGTCGTGGGAAATGTCCTGAATGATCTGCACCGTTTGCTGCACGACTTGTGAGCCTTTTTGCGCACAGGCGTCGTTTTGTACGGAAGTGCTGTGGGCTGATTCCGCAGCGTTCTGCAGGGTGGTCATCTGTTGGGTGATGTCGCTGGCGAACTTCACCACTTTGTACAGCCGCCCTTTGGCATCGAACAACGGGTTGTATGAGGCCTCCAGATAAACCATTTGCCCGGATTTGTTCTTGCGCTCGAAACGGTGCGAGTGATACTCGCCGCGATTGAGCGAAGCCCAGAACGCCTTGTATTGCGCAGACTCGGCTTCGGCGCGATGGCAAAACAGGCTGTGGTGATGGCCGACGATTTCGCTGAGCGAGTACTGCATGGTCTTGAGAAAATTTTCGTTGGCGGTAATCACATTGCCCTCAGGGGTGAACTCGATCACTGCCATGGAGCGACCGATCGCCGCCAGCATGCTTTCCTCTTCATGCTCCTTGTTGATCCGCGCGGTAATGTCCGCCGCCACCTTGATCACACTTCTGACTTGCTTGTCCTGGCCATACACCGGCATGTAACTGGCTTCGAGCCAGACTTCCTCGCCGCGCTTGTTCAAGCGTTGGAAAGTGCCGCTGATCGGCTCACCACGGGCCAGGTCGCGCCACAAACTGGCGTACTCTTCGCTGCGATAAAACGCTTCTTCACAAAAGATCCGATGATGTTTGCCACGCACTTCCTCGGCGCCATAGCCCATGGTCTTGCAGAAATTTTCGTTGGCATCCAGAACGATACCTTCAGGGCTGAACTCAATCATCGCCATCGAGCGGCTGATCGCGTCCAACTTGGCGCTGGCTTCGGTCAGGGCACAACTGAAGCGTTCGATTTCCTGCAGGTCAGCCTTGTGATGTAGGTTGAACATGTTTGTATCACCTTTCGCGCGGACTTTTGATTTGATGAAAGTTCAGGTCTTTCAAGATCCATCACTACGTTCCACAGAACAGGCACACGCACTCCTCCACGGGAGGAAGTTGTCAGGTGATAAATGATGATCAATCGGAGTGTCCATGCAGCGACGCTCTAATCAAGACATCCTTCTCTTGATAGCCCGCCTGCGGGCCAGCCCTAACGCGTTGAAGAACTTCCATTTAAATGACGCTCCTTGTTGGTTCAGTGTCGGTGCCTTGGAATGCGCACTCTGGCAGCGTGAAATCACGGACTAACCCGTACGATCCACAAGGTTAGTTAAGTGTCAGCATAGACAGCGAAAAGCCTTGCGCAAGGCCACTAGTCGGCCAGTATCTGGCACTTTTTGCACAAGAATCGGTTCAGCGAAGGGATAGGTCGGCGGATCGAAGGCCATCACGCGGGGTGGGCGGCGTCGAAATGATCGGGACATGGCGTTGACCGGAACGGGAATCCTCCCCTCTGTGCAGCCGCGGTGAATGAATTTTGCAGATCACTTGCGAATTCAGCCAGGAGCCCGAGAACCGGGCTCCGGAGAGGCGTGATCAATGACCGAAGATGTCGACTTTCTTCGCTTTTTTCTCGGCGCGTTTTTCAATCGCGGTCTTGGCCGGCTTCTTCTTCGCGGCTTTCTTTGAATCCATACCTTTGGACATGATGCGTACTCCACTCACAGGGGATGTGAGATCAGGTATACACCTATCCCGCCGCGCGCGTTCTTTTATAATCGCCGCTTTGCCCACCGACAGTCCGAACCCATGCCTGACACCCAATACAGCCTGCTCGACGAGTCTCTTTGGCCGTTGATGAACAAGTTTTACCGCCGCCACCAATCCTCGATGAAAGCCGTGCGCGAGGCGCATTTGTGGGTGGCACGCCGGGGAGAGATTGTCGCTGCGTTGTGTTTACGGCCAGTGTCGGGCGGCCAATGGTTGACCGGGTTGTTCGTCGATCCCGGATGTCGTGAGCAGGGGATTGCGGCCAAGCTTATGGACGCCGCGCTAGAGGACGTGACGCAGCCCGTGTGGCTGTTCTGCCATCCGGATTTGCGTGGTTTTTATGAGCGACGCGGGTTCAGTTTCGACCCGCCCCTGCCCCAGGCGATGGCTGAGCGGTTGAGCCGCTATGCGCGCAGCAAGCCAATGATTGCGATGGGGCTGAATCAATAGAGATCCAATAGGGGCGATTGTGCCGGACTCGGATCAATCGTCTGCGGCGGGATCGAGATCCGGGAACATCACCTCGGTGAAGCCGAACTTGCTGAAATCAGTGATGCGCGACGGGTACAGCCGACCGATCAGATGATCGCACTCGTGTTGCACCACTCGCGCGTGGAAACCTGAAGCGATACGCACGATCGGCTCGCCCTTCGGATCAAAGCCCTCATAACGAATCTGCTGATAACGATCCACCGCGCCACGCAAACCCGGCACCGACAGACAGCCTTCAAAGCCCTCTTCGGTGAATGGGCTCAGTGGTGTGATCAGCGGGTTGATCAGGATCGTCTGTGGCACCGCTTCAGCGTCCGGGTACCGTTCGCTGTGCTCGAAACCGAAGATCACCAGTTGCAGGTCGATACCGATCTGCGGTGCAGCCAGGCCGACGCCGCCGACGCTTTCCATGGTCTGGAACATGTCGTCGATCAGTTGCCACAACTCGGCGCTGTCGAACATTTCGGCCGGTACCGGCGGGGCGATGCGCAGCAGGCGCTCGTCGCCCATTTTGAGGATTTCACGGATCATGATCAGGCTTCGTCAGTGTCCGGCTTGAGCGAATGATCGCGGCCCAGGCCCGAGACATGTTGTTTGGGATGTTCGTCGAGTTCGCCGGGGACTTTCTCGCCCGAGTCCTTGCCCTCGTGGGACATGTGTTCGATCACCGCATTCATCTCCGCGCCGAGCAACAGCACCGCCGAGGAAATGTAGAAGTACAGCAACAGCACGATGATCGCCCCGATGCTGCCATACATTGCGTTGTAGTTGGCGAAGGTTTTCACATAAAACGCGAAGCCCAGTGAGGCAATGATCCACACCACGACTGCCAATACCGAACCCGGAGTGATGAAGCGGAATTCCTGTTTGACGTCCGGCATCACGTAGTAGATCAGTGCCACGGCAACCATCATCAGAATCACGATGACCGGCCAGCGCGCGATGGTCCAGACGGTGACGATGACTTCTTCCAGGCCAACCTGCGCGGCGATCCAGCCCATCACTTGCGGCCCGAGCACCATCAGCGCGGCGGCGGCCAGCAACATGCCGGCAATGCCGACGGTGTAGAAAATCGACAGTGGAAAACGCTTCCAGACCGGCCGGCCTTCGACCACATCGTAGGCGGCATTCATCGCGCTCATCATCAGGCGCACGCCGGCAGATGCGGTGTACAGGGCAATCACGATACCGACCGAAAGCAGCCCCCCCTTGGACTGCTGTAACTGATCAATCACCGGGTTGACCTGTTCCAGCGCCTGCGGTGGCAGCACCAGTTCCGATTGCAGACGCAGCCAGGTAAAGAAGTCCGGCAGGTGCAGGAAACCGATCAGCGCAATCAGGAACAGAATGAACGGGAACAGCGAAAACAGCATCTGGTAGGCCAGTGCCGAGGCGTACGTCGACATCTCGTCGTCGATGAATTCAGTTACGGTGCGTACCATCACCCGGTGCAGGGGCAAACCTTTCATGTCCGGAAATATCATTCGCGTCTCCTTTCGCCGCATTACAGGTTGAAGTCGTGGCGACTCAGGGGCCGTTTTTTACATCACGTTAGCCTACTTGGCGAGCCTCGGTGGGTCAGCGCCTGTTGAGGATACAAAAACGGCCATCCTTGGATGGCCGTTCGTGTCTTTCGTTCAAGGCCCGATTACGCCTTGTCGACGCCCTTCTTGATGGCGTCTTTGGCTTTGCCGACCGCTTGCTGGGCTTCGCCCTTTTTCTCTTGCAGGGTGCCTTCGGCTTGCAGTTTGGTGTTGTCAGTGGCTTTACCCACACCTTGCTTGACGTTGCCGACCGCTTCATTGGCCATGCCTTTTACTTTATCGCCTGTGCTACTCATGGTGTTTCTCCTTGATGCATTAACGAGGAAAAGTCATTACGTAAGGATTGACCGACCCCGTTTGCGCCAAGTTTCATTTTTTTCAGGGGTTCATTTCGTCGCAGCATGCAGGTTGGGCTTTATGTTTGCCGGCGTTGCCTTGAGAATGCGCTCCATATGGGCGCCAAGCGCCAGGAACCGACCCCGCAGGAATGTTATGAAACTCGATAAAAAGCAGGCCATTGCCCGTCGAAACCAGGAACTGGGCGGCGCTGTGCTCGGCACCAACAACTGCCACTTCGCCGAACTGAACCGCAACCGCAACATCTGGTGGTTCGACCTGCCGGTAACGCGCCTGGCCGTGGGTCAGTACGAGTGGATTCACCTGCTGATGCACACGCCGGCCACCGACGAACTGCTGCACCTGAAAGTGCCGACGGTGTTCCTGCGCGAGAAGCTGGAAGGGCTGGTGATTCGCAACGAGGGCAAGCGCAAAGCGGCGCTGAGCCTGGAATTGAGTGCGGACAAGGATTCGTATCTGCAGGACATGCGTCCGGCAGGAACCAATGTGAATTTCGCGCCATTTCGCCAGTAACCGCGAAAACGGCCTCACAGGCACAGAATTTCTCCCGACCAAAAGCAAAAAGCCCTGCATCTGCAGGGCTTTTTGCTTTACGCGGCGTTCTTCGCCTTGATCTTCTTCAGCTCTTCATCACGCAACTCGCGGCGCAGGATCTTGCCGACGTTGGTGGTTGGCAGCGTATCGCGGAACTCCACTGAACGCGGCACCTTGTAGCCGGTGACGTTGGCGCGCATGTGCTCCATTACCTGCTCTTTGGTCAGTGTTACGCCTGGCTTGGCAACGATGAAGATCTTGATCGCCTCGCCCGATTTCTCGTCCGGCACGCCGATAGCCGCGCACTGCAGCACGCCCGGCAGAGTCGCCAGCACGTCTTCCAACTCGTTCGGGTAGACGTTGAAACCGGAGACCAGAATCATGTCTTTCTTGCGATCGACAATGCGCATGTAGCCATCCGGCTGGATCAGCGCGATATCACCGGTCTTCAACCAGCCGTCGCTGTCGAGCATTTCATCGGTGGCGTCCTGGCGCTGCCAGTAGCCTTTCATCACCTGCGGGCCCTTGATGCACAGTTCGCCGATTTCACCCAGTGGCTGCTCGACACCGGCATCGTCGATGACTTTACACAGCGTCGATGGCACCGGAATACCGATGGTGCCGATCTGAATGTTCTGGATCGGGTTGACCGTCGCCACCGGGCTGGTTTCGGTCATGCCGTAACCTTCGCAGATGGCGCAGCCGGTCACGGCTTTCCAGCGCTCGGCGGCGGCCAGTTGCAGGGCCATGCCGCCGGACAGGGTGACTTTCAGCGCGGAGAAATCCAGCTTGCGGAAGCCTTCGTTGTTGCACAGCGCCACGAACAGCGTGTTAAGGCCAACGAAACCACTGAACTTCCACTTCGACAGTTCCTTGACCATTGCCGGCAGGTCACGCGGGTTGCTGATCAGGATGTTGTGGTTGCCGATCAGCATCATCGCCATGCAATGAAAGGTGAACGCGTAGATGTGGTACAGCGGCAGCGGCGTGATCAGGATTTCGCAACCTTCATTAAGATTGGAGCCCATCAGCGCTTTGCATTGCAGCATGTTGGCCACGAGGTTGCGATGAGTCAGCATCGCGCCTTTGGCAACGCCGGTGGTGCCGCCGGTGTATTGCAGCACCGCAACATCACCGCTGTCCGGGTTGGCTTCAGCCACTGGCTGGCCCTGCCCCTTGCTCAGCACGTCGTTGAACTTGACGGCTTTAGGCAGGTGATAAGCCGGAACCATCTTCTTCACGTACTTGATGACGCTGTTGATCAGCAGGCGCTTGAGCGGTGGCAACAGATCGGCGACTTCAGTGACGATGACGTGTTTGACGCCGGTTTTCGGCACCACGGCTTCAGCCAGGTGCGCCATGTTCGCCAGGCACACCAGCGCTTTGGCACCGGAGTCGTTGAACTGGTGTTCCATTTCCCGCGCGGTGTACAGCGGGTTGGTGTTGACCACAATCAGCCCGGCGCGGATGGCACCGAAGACAGCCACCGGGTACTGCAGAACGTTGGGCAGTTGCACGGCGATTCGATCACCGGGCTGCAAATCGGTATGCTGTTGCAGATACGCGGCAAACGCACCGGACAATTCGTACAACTCACCGTAGGTGATTGTCTTGCCCAGGTTGCTGAAAGCCGGTTTGTTGGCGAAGCGTTGGCAGGATTGCTTCAACACTGCCTGAATGTTCGGATACTCGTCTGGATTGATGTCGGCAGCAATTCCAGCCGGGTATTTATCCTTCCAAAAGTCTTCGATCATGGAAGCCCACTCCTCAGCAACGCGAATTCTTCACCGCATTTGATGCGATTATTATTGGTGTGTGTTTTGTATTGGTGAATCTGGCTTCTGGATAGGCCGAGACGTCACAAAGCGCGCCGAGAGTAGCAGCTTTGCCGAGGGTCGACTAGAGCCAAAAGCGGCCCCTACAGTCACATTGATGACTCAAGACTCTCTAGCGGTCATTTTAGAGCAAAAATCCTATAACACCCTGAAAGCCCCGTAATTCGGGCTATTCCTCCAAAAAGCATCGCGGGCAAGCCTGCATCCACAAGATCTGCATAGATACCTGTGGGTGCGTGGCTTGCCCGCGATCCGCGCAAAGCGCGGCTATTTATCGATCAGGCGATATCGCGCAACTCACGTCGCAGAATTTTCCCTACAGGCGTCATCGGCAACGACTCACGCAAGACAATGTGTTTCGGCACTTTGTAGGCGGTGAAATTCTCTTTGCAGTAAGCCTTGAGCTCTTCAAGACTTACACCGCTTTCGCGCGCCACCACAAACAGCTTAACCGCCTCGCCCGAACGCTCGTCCGGTACACCGATCACCGCGCAGTTGGCGACTTTCGGATGGGCCATGACCACATCTTCGATCTCGTTCGGGTAAACGTTGAAACCGGAGACGATGATCATGTCCTTCTTGCGATCGACGATGCGCACAAAGCCGTCCGGGTCGATCACGGCGATGTCGCCAGACTTGAACCAGCCCTCGGCATCCAGCACTTCAGCGGTGGCTTCAGGTTTGTGCCAGTAGCCTTTCATGATTTGCGGGCCTTTGATGCACAACTCGCCACGCTCGCCCATCGGCTGTTCGACGCCGTCATCGTTGATGACTTTCAACAGCGTACCCGGCACCGGCAGGCCAACCGTACCCAGACGCGACTGGTCGCCGTAGGGGTTGGTACAGGCCACCGGCGAGGTTTCGGTCAGGCCGTAACCTTCGGTGATGCGGCAACCGGTGAGCTGCTCCCAGCGTTCGGCCGTGGCTTTGACCAGCGCGGTGCCGCCGGAGTTGGTCAGTTTAAGGCTGGAGAAATCCAGCGTCTTGAAATCCGGGTGTTCCATCAGCGCAACGAACAATGTGTTCAAACCCAGCAGCGCCGAGAAACGCCAGTTTTTCAGTTCCTTGATAAACCCGGCAATGTCGCGCGGGTTGGTGATCAGCACGTTGTGATTGCCGGACACCATCATGCACATGCAATTCGCGGTGAAAGCATAGATGTGATAAAGCGGCAGCGGCGCGACCATCACTTCCTGGCCCTCGCGCAGCAGTGGCTGCCCGTCAGGGCCCAGTTGCGCGAGACAGGCCCGCACCTGCTGCATGTTCGCCACCAGATTGCCGTGGGTCAGCATTGCACCCTTGGCCAGCCCCGTGGTGCCGCCGGTGTATTGCAGCACGGCGATGTCGTCGAGGCTGGCCTTCAGGGGTTTGATGCCCAGCCCACGCCCCATGCGCAATGCGCTTTTGAAGGAGATCGCCTGGGGCAGCGAATACGCCGGCACCATTTTCTTCACTTTGCTGACCACGGTGTTGACCAGCCAGCCTTTGGCTGTGGGCATCAGGTCGCCCATCTTCGCTTCGATCAGGTATTGAATGTCGGTGTCGGCCAGCACTTCCTGAACTTTCTGGCCGAACATGTTCAGGTACACCAGCGCTCGAGCGCCGGAATCCTTGAACTGATGCCGCATCTCCCGCGCGGTGTACAGCGGGTTGGTGTTGACCACGATCAGCCCGGCGCGCAAGGCGCCGAACACGGCAATCGGGTAATGCAGGACATTGGGCATCTGCACCGCGATGCGGTCCCCGGGCGCAAGATCGGTATGCGCTTGCAGATACCCTGCGAAGGCAGCGCTTTGGCGCTCAAGTTCTGCGTAGGTCAAGGTCACGCCCATATTGCTGAAGGCCGGGCGATCGGCGAACTTCTTGCAGGAACGCTCAAACACCTCGATCACCGACTTGAATTCACCCATGTCGATGTCCAGCGGTACGCCGGCCGGGCGTTTGTCATTCCAGAAATCAGGTTGCATTGTTCTTGTCCTCTTTACCTGAGCTGATCCGGGGCCGCGTTTCTGTCATTTCTCGTTCATCCCTTGAAAGCAGAAAGCAAAAAGCGGAGCTTCACGGACACTAGCAGTTATGGCCAATCAGGCAAATACGGGCAAAGCCGTCATTGATCGTATGAATCTTCCTGCCGTCGTGTGGGCTGATCAGACGAAGAACAACGACTGCGCTATACACTGTTTCGACTCTGAGCAAAGGAATCGCCATGATCCACGACACTTTATGGCTGGACGCGAGTGACCGCAGCCGCCTCTTCGTCAATCTGTGGTTGCCCAAGACTCCGCTGAAAGCGTTGATCCTGCTGGCCCATGGCATGGCCGAGCACAGCGGGCGCTACCAACGGCTGGCTGAAAGGTTCTGCGCCCAGGGCTACGGCGTGTACGCCCCGGACCTGCGTGGACATGGCAAAACCGCCGAAAACGGCACCCTGGGGCATTTCGCAGAGAGCGATGGCTGGTGCAAAGTCGTCGGTGATCTGGCCAGCCTCAATCAGTACATCGGCCAGCAACATCCCGGCGTACCGATCATTCTGCTCGGGCACAGCATGGGCAGCTACCTGGCCCAAGGATACCTGCTGCACCACAGCGCCAGCCTGCACGGGGCGATTCTCAGCGGCTCGAACTTTCAACCGGTAGCGCTGTACGGCGCCGCGCGGCAGATCGCCCGCCTGGAAAAACTGCGTCAGGGCGCCAAGGGTCGCAGTGCGCTGATCGAGTGGTTGTCGTTCGGCTCGTTCAACAAAAAATTCAAACCGGTGCGCACACCGTTCGACTGGCTCAGCCGCGATCCGGCCGAAGTCGACAAGTACGCTGCCGACCCGCTGTGCGGCTTTCGCTGCACCAATCAGCTGTGGATCGACTTGCTCGGCGGCTTGCAGCAAATCAGCAAAGCGTCCACTCTCGCCCAGATCGACCCGGGCCTGCCGCTGCTGGTGATCGGCGGCGAATGTGATCCGGTCAGTGAAGGCAAGCGTCTGACAGATCTGGCCAATGCCTTGCGCACGGCCGGCAGCCACAACCTGCAACTGAAGATCTATCCGCAGGCGCGGCACGAATTGTTCAACGAAACCAATCGCGACGAAGTGATCGCCGATGTGCTGACCTGGATCAATCAGGCCCTGAGCCATCCGCGCCCTCATCGCAGCGAATAATTTTTTGTGGATTCATTTAATCCGTCACAGGAACCCAGACCGATGACCCAGGTTACCAACACCCCTTACGAAGCCCTCGAAGTCGGCCAGACTGCCAGCTACAGCAAGACTGTCGAAGAGCGCGACATTCAGTTGTTCGCCGCCATGTCCGGCGACCACAACCCGGTACACCTGGACGCCGAATTTGCCGCCGCCAGCATGTTCAAGGAACGCATCGCCCACGGCATGTTCAGCGGTGCGCTGATCAGTGCAGCCGTTGCCTGCGAATTGCCTGGGCCGGGGACTATTTATATCGGTCAGCAGATGAGTTTTCAGAAGCCGGTAAAGATTGGCGACACACTGACCGTGCGCCTGGAAATCCTTGAGAAGCTGCCGAAGTTTCGCGTGCGGATCGCCACTCGCGTGTTCAACCAGCGTGATGAATTAGTCGTCGATGGCGAAGCTGAGATTCTGGCGCCGCGCAAACAACAGACCGTAACCCTGCCAACCTTGCCGGCGATCAGCATCGGCTGATTGGCTGCACAACACAAAGTGGGAGCGGGCTGGCTCGCGAAGAGGTCGTGTCAGCAACATCATCGTTGCATGACACACCGCATTCGAGAGCAAGCCCGCTCCCACCGTTTTTTCAGCGTGGCTTACGAACGAGCGCGAGCCTGGTTACGCAGGGCTTTCACCTGGTCGTGGTTGCGTTGCGCACCATGGTACTGGCGTTCAACCAGGTCGCGAATACCGACCAGATTGTGCTTGTTGATTTTCTCCATGGCTTCACGATAAGCCTTCAGCGCATGGTCTTCACCGCGCTCGGCTTCGTTAAGCACAGCTTCTTCGTCCTTGCCGGTAAACATCGCTTTGACGTCAACCCAACGGCGATGCAGGTCACCGCTGACGCTGGTGGACGTTTCCGGATCACCGCCCAGTTTGCGCACTTCAGCTTGCAGTTCCGCAGCGGCGGTAGCGCAATCGGCAGAGCGGGTGGTGAACAGCGTTTTGAGTTCAGGATGCTTGATGTCTTCAGCGCAAGTCTTGAACCCTTCCTGACCGTCTTTGCTGGTTTCAATCAGGTCATTGAGTACAGAGATGGCTTCTTTATTCATGTCAGTCATTTTTTCAATTCCTTGCGGTTGGTTGAAGATGCAAGGGATATTGCAGTGTGCGTGCCAGTTTCTATAAATAAAAAAATCTTTATATATCAATGCTTTAAATGTAAATGAACTATCTGTATCAAGGATATTTGCATGATCTGTCATTTGGCCTGCATGCAGAATGCCTGTATTTTCCACTCTGATTTGAAGCCAGACGATCTCACTGATGAATCCCGAAAAACTCGAACTGTTGATCACCCGCGAAATGCCCTTTGGCAAATACAAGGGCCGGATCATTGCCGACCTGCCGGGGCCTTATCTCAACTGGTTCGCCCGCGAAGGCTTCCCCCACGGTGAACTCGGTGGCTTGCTGGCCTTGATGCAGGAAATCGACCACAACGGCCTCTCTGACTTGCTCGAACCGCTACGCGCAAAACACGGCAAACCTGCCCCGCGCCACTGACGCGCCCTCCTCTACAGAGCTTGCCAACCATGCCCGACAACACCCGCCGCGCCCGTGACGAAGCCTTCTGGCAGACGTTCGCCGATCGTTATGACGCTCAACCCGGCCCCGTGAACCTGGAAAACGGTTACTTCGGGCGCATGTCGCGCACGGTGATCGAGGAGTACCAGCGCAACATCGAGCGGATCAACAACAGCAACTCGGTGTATGTGCGCCAACGCTTCGAACAGCACGACAACCTCGACATTCGCGCGCAACTGGCCGAGTTGATGGGCGTACGCGCGCAAAGCGTTGCCTTCACACGAAACGCCACCGAAGGCCTGCAATCGCTGATCCGCAACTACAACCGCCTGCAACCGGGCGATCAAGTGCTGATCTGTGACCTGGAATACGACACGGTAAAAGGCGCCATGCGTTGGCTGGCAAAACATCGCGGTGTAGAGGTGATCGAGATTGCCCACGCGCACCCGGCGAGTTTCGACAGTTTGCTGCAGGCCTACCGTGAGGTGTTCATCCGCCACCCGAAACTCAAGCTGATGGCGTTGACGCATGTCACCCATCGCACCGGCCTGGTGATGCCGGTGCAGGCTATTGCCGCGCTGGCCAAGGAGCACGGCGTCGACATCATCCTCGACGGAGCCCATGCCCTGGGCCAGATCGAGTTCGATCTGGAAGCAATGGGCATCGCATTCGCCGGCTACAACCTGCACAAATGGATCGGCGCGCCCCTGACCCTTGGCTTTCTCTATATCGCTCCGCA
The DNA here is from genome assembly GCF_963971015.1 of Pseudomonas sp. RA_15y_Pfl2_54. Lineage (NCBI taxonomy): Bacteria > Pseudomonadati > Pseudomonadota > Gammaproteobacteria > Pseudomonadales > Pseudomonadaceae > Pseudomonas > Pseudomonas sp. RA_15y_Pfl2_54. Next base: position 13,906 of record NZ_CAXAPN010000002.1, on the reverse strand, counting down.
GCGCCTGGCCGACATCGATCCGGACATGGGCGAGATGCACTATCCGGTCAACGATATCCGCAGCCGCACTTCCTACAGCACGCCCAATATTCCAGCGCTGATGAGCCTCCCGTTGGTATTCGAGGAGCACCGTTCGCTCGGCGGCGCACCGGCCAAAGGTGCACGCCTCAATTACCTGCGCAATCTTTGGGTCAGCGCCGTGCGGCACTTGCCGGGCATTGAAGTCATGACCCCGGACGATCCACGGCTGTTTTGCGGGATCACTTCTATGCGTTTCACCCGCCACGACGATCAACAGGCGATGGCTGAGCGACTGCTCAACGACTACAACCTGTTTACCGTTGTGCGCACTGGCGCAGCCTGTGGACCGTGCATTCGCATCACGCCGGGGCTGACCACCACGTCTGCCGACATGCAGTTGTTGACCCGTGCGCTCAACGAGCTGCGTTAACGCGGCTATACGGTGTACTTGTCGAAGTCCTCGGGCCTGATCTGCGTCGACACCGCAAAGGTGTCGATGCCGAGGGTGAGGTGGCCGAAATAGCCGTCCTCGTGGGAGTCGCGACCGATCGGCCAGACAGCGAGGGTCGAGGCTTCGCCGCCCATACCGGCGTAAATACTGTCCTGGCCGTTGTCCAGCGGCAACGATGCCCGCCCCCGATATGCTTTGGCATTGAGCACCGAGCGTGAAACGACCTCGGGAAAGTACAACTGCCCCACCCACGCCACACAACGCTCATCAAGGTATTCACTGCCGGCAACCATACGCACCGCGACATGAATGTGCAGCGTGCGACCGGCATAGAATCCCGGATAGATCGTCGTGAAACGTACCCTGCCCTTTTGATCGCAAAACTGGCTGCCACGCAGGTAGGTGTGGTCGTCGGTGCGCGGGATCGAGCCGATATCTTCAACCTCGACTTCGAGATCGGGATTGATCCGGCTCCAGCCCGAATAGGCCCCTCGCGCATTGCAATGCCAGATGTCCACGAGGGCGCCACTGACCGGCTCACCGGTCATTGCATCGACAATGGTCAGGCGCAGGATCAACGGCAGGCCTTCAGCACCTTCGCTGATGTTGCGACGCAACAGTTTGGGATTGCGAAAATACGGCCCGGCGATTTGCTCGGGGGCCAGTTGATATACAGGTTGCGGTGATGGGGATGCGGGATCTCGATCCATGACAGGTGCTCTCTTCCATAAGAAGAGCGCAGATTAGCGTCGTGCGCAAAACTCGGTGCGGTAACTATGTATCGAGCAATGTATCTGCGACTTTTTCAGGGCAAAAAAAAACGGTGCACCGACCAAGCGCACCGTAAAGCCGTAGAACACACAACGAAGTGTCAGGTAAAGCTGTCAATCCACAAGCATCAGTCCAGCAGCGCCAATGCCTCGGCGGTGCATTCCTGAATGCGTGCCCAGTCGCCGTTCTTGATCCACTCCGGATCCAGCATCCAGCTACCGCCTACACACATGACGTTTTTCAGCGCCATGTAGCTCTTGATGTTGGCAGGGCCCACGCCGCCGGTCGGGCAGAATTTCACTTCACCGAACGGGCCGCCAAGGGCCTTGATTGCCGCCACGCCACCGCTCACTTCAGCCGGGAACAGCTTGAAGCGGCGATAGCCCAAACCGTAGCCTTCCATGATGCCGGAGGCGTTGCTGATGCCCGGCAACAGCGGAATCGGGCTGTCGACGCTGGCTTCCAGCAGGTCGCGGGTGATGCCTGGGGTGACGATGAATTGCGAACCCGCCGCTTCGGCCGCCGCAAGCATGTTGCGATCAAGCACGGTGCCGGCACCGGTCATCAGTTCCGGACGCTGTTCGCGCAGGATCTGGATGGCCTTGAGACCGAACTGCGAACGCAGGGTCACTTCCAGCGCGGTGAGGCCACCTGCGGCCAGGGCGTCGGCCAGTGGCAGCACGTCCTGTTCACGAGCGATGGTGATCACCGGCAGGATCCGCGCCTTGGCGCAGAGGCTGTCGATCAGGGCAACTTTGTCCGCCATGGAAACGGTCGGGGATGGGTTTTTCATAGCGGCTGTTCCTTGGCTCATGGGCACCAGTAAATCTCTAACGTGGGTTGCAGAAACGCGCGAACCGGCATGGAAGCGACATCGTCGGATGCCAGCGCGGCATTCAGGGTGGTCAGTTTCGATTGACCGGAAATCGACAGAATCTTGTGCTTCGCCGACGCCAGCAGCGCACGGCTCATGCTCAGACGCTGATGCGGCACGGTGGGCGCCAGCATCGGCCAGCAACGGCGGGTGCCGTCGACCTGCAACGCCTCAGTGAGGTTCGGGCTATCGGGAAACAGCGACGCGGTATGACCGTCGTCGCCCATGCCCAGCACCAACACGTCAATCGCCGGCAATTCGGCGAGCAGACGGTCAGCCTGCTCGGCGGCTTGTTCGACATTCGCCGCAGCGCTGTAAAGGCTCAGAAATTGCGCCTTGGCGGCGGGGCCTTTGAGCAGGTACTGCTTGAGCAGACCGGCATTGCTGTCGGCGTGTTCGACCGGCACCCAGCGTTCGTCGGCGAGGGTCACGACGACCTTCGACCAGTCCAGTGCCTGCTTGGCCAGGTGCTGGAAAAACGCCACCGGGCTACGACCGCCGGACACCACCAGCACAGCGTTGCCGCGTGCAGCAATGGCATCTGTCAGTTGCTTGGCAACGTTAAGCGCCAAGCCTTCGGCCAGCGTCGCCGGGCTCTTGAATTCATGGGCGTTCACGCCCTCGGGCAGTTTCACATCAGATATCGCCATACCACGACCTCCCGTCCCGCGTGATCAATGCAATGGAGCTCATCGGCCCCCACGACCCGGCCGCGTACGGCTTGGGCGCGTCACCGGATTTTTTCCATCCGGCGATCAGCTGGTCACACCACTTCCACGCGGCTTCGATTTCATCTTTACGGACAAACAGGTTCTGATTGCCGTTCATCACTTCCAGCAACAGCCGCTCGTAGGCATCGGGGATCCGCGCGCTACGCCAGGTGTCGGAGAAATTCAGTTGCAACGGGCCGCTGCGCAGTTGCATGCCTTTGTCCAGGCCCTGCTCTTTGGTCATCACGCGCAAGGAAATGCCTTCGTCCGGTTGCAGGCGGATGATCAGTTTGTTGCTGATCTGCAAGCGCTGCTCGGGGGCGAAGATGTAGTGCGAGGGTTCCTTGAAGTGGATGACGATCTGCGACAGCTTTTGCGGCATGCGCTTGCCGGTTCGCAGGTAGAACGGCACGCCGGCCCAGCGCCAGTTGCGGATGTCGGCACGCAGGGCGACGAAGGTTTCGGTGTCGCTCTGGGTATTGGAATTCGGCTCTTCGAGGTAGCCCGGTACGGACTTGCCTTCACTGTGACCGGCGATGTACTGGCCGCGCACCACTTGAGTGGTCAGGCCTTCCGGGCTGATCGGCGCGAGCGCCTTGAGCACTTTTACTTTTTCGTCACGGATGCTGTCGGCGGACAGATCGGCCGGTGGATCCATGGCGATCAGGCAGAGCAGTTGCAACAGGTGATTCTGGATCATGTCGCGCAGCTGACCGGCCTTGTCGAAGTAACCCCAACGGCCTTCGATGCCGACCTTCTCGGCCACCGTGATTTCCACATGGGAAATGTAGTTCTGGTTCCACTGGGTTTCGAACAGGCTGTTGGCAAAACGCAAGGCGATCAGGTTTTGAACGGTCTCTTTGCCCAGGTAGTGGTCGATACGATAAGTGCGGTTCTCCGGGAAGAACTGCGCCACGGCATCGTTCACTTTGCGCGAGGATTCGAGATCGGAGCCAATCGGCTTTTCCAGTACCACGCGGGTGTTTTGCGCCAGACCGACGTTCGCCAGGTTCTCGCAGATAGCGCCGTACACCGCCGCCGGCGTGGCGAAATAGGCAATCATGCGCTGCGAACTGCCCGCCAGCTCGGCCAGCGCTACATAATCTTCAGCCTTGAGAAAGTCGACGTGCAGGTAGGTCAGGCGCGCCAGAAAGCGCTCGGCGACGGCCTCGTCCAACTCCTTGCCGACGTAGCGGCGCAGTTCATCGGCGATGAACGCCATGTGCTGCTGCTCGGAGCCGGCTTCACGGGCCAGCGCGATAATGCGCGTGTCCTCGTGCAACAGGTCGGCGCCATCGAGGTGATAAAGGGCAGGAAACAGCTTGCGCAGGGCCAGATCGCCAAGAGCGCCGAACAAGGCAAAGGTGCACGGTTCAACCGTAATCGAAGGCATGATGTTTGTTCTTTTATCAAGTTAAGCTACAAATACCTTTTTTCAAGGCATCACTCAAGGGAAAATGTAGTAATAACCACAACATTTTCACAGAATACAGATTCCGAGTGGTGGTCGGTCGGAGCCATCAGTAGGATAGGCCACCGTTACGGGCCATATCAAAGGCCCAATTTGCATAGCCCGGCGCACCTTTGCGCAGGTGAATTAGGAATTCCATATGGACCGCGTGCGAAATTTACTGGAACAGATCCAGAGTCGCCTTGAAGACCTGAACAAGGCCGAACGCAAAGTCGCCGAGGTGATCCTGCTCAACCCGCAGCAGGCCACCCGCTTCAGCATCGCCGCCCTCGCCCAGGCCGCGTCGGTGAGCGAGCCGACGGTCAACCGTTTCTGCCGTTCGTTCGGCGTCAGCGGCTACCCCGAACTCAAGCTGCAACTGGCCCAGAGCCTGGCCAGCGGCGCGGCCTATGTCAGCCGTGCGGTGGAAGCCGATGACAATCCCGAAGCCTATACGCAGAAGATTTTCGGCAGTGCCATTGCGTCACTGGACAGCGCTTGCCAGGCGCTGGACCCGAACCTGATCAGCCGCGCCGTCGACCTGTTGATTCAGGCGCGGCAAATCCACTTCTTCGGCCTCGGTGCGTCAGCGCCAGTGGCGCTGGATGCGCAGCACAAGTTCTTTCGGTTCAACCTGGCGGTGACGGCGCATGCCGATGTGCTGATGCAGCGGATGATCGCTTCGGTGGCTCACACCGGCGAACTGTTCGTGATCATTTCCTACACCGGCCGCACCCGTGAACTGGTGGAAGTGGCGCGCATTGCCCGGGAGAACGGCGCCTCGGTGCTGGGTCTGACCGCCGAGAACTCGCCGCTGGCCAAGGCCAGTACGCTGAGCCTGAACATTCCGCTGCCGGAAGACACCGACATCTACATGCCGATGACCTCGCGGATCATTCAGTTGACCGTGCTGGATGTGCTGGCGACCGGTATGACCTTGCGTCGCGGGGTCGATTTCCAGCCGCATCTGCGCAAGATCAAAGAGAGCTTGAATGCGAGCCGGTATCCGGTGGGTGACGAGTTCAACTGATCCAAAATCTCGGCTGATTGATCCGGCCTCTTCGCGAGCAAGCCCGCTCCCACAGGGGATCTGTTTTGAACACAAATCCTGTGTTCATTGAAGGTCCAATGTGGGAGCGGGTTTGCTCGCGAAACCGTCAGGCGACTCACCACAAATTCAGGCCGCAGCCCACGCCTGCAAACTCAAATGCGCCTTAACCCCCGGCGCCAGATGCAGGCTGTCCGTCCCGCCCGTCGCCGCTTCAACACAAACAAACTCCGAGATCTCATCCCAACTCACGCCCAACAGCGGCCGTGAGCCTGGATGCCAGACCACCGTGTCCGCCGTGTCACCGGTGTCAATGCACAACTCGCGCTGCCAGGCGTGATCCTTGAGCTGTAACTCGCCGTCGTGCTGGAACACCCGCTGGCAGCCACCCTCGACCCGCAACTCGCCTTCCTGCTGGCAAACCTGACGGTTCAACTGGTCATAACCCTGCGCGCCTTCGAGGCCGGACAGCGCTATCTCACCGACATCACCAATACGCCAGTAAGCGTGCAACGCCTGGCTCAACTGACACGGCATGTCGTCCTGATGCTCGGTACTCAGACGCAACTCCATGCGCTCGCCCAAGTGCGCGTGTAGATCGACCTGCCAATCGCACAGTTGCAATTGCCAGTGCAGGCGCACGCCATCCTCGGCGCTGCTGCTGTCGAGCAATTTCCAGTCGAGCAGCCGCGCCCAGCCATGGGACGGCCACGCGTTTTCGCTCGGATGGCGGCCGTACCACGGCCAGCACACCGGCACCCCACCGCGAATGGCACCGACATGCGGCCATTTCGCCGCACACCACAACCACGGCTTTTGCCCGCGTGGCTGAAAATGCAGCAACTGCGCGCCCTGACGACTGAACACCGCCTGACACAGCGGATGATCGATCACCAACACGTCGCGCATCTGATAGCGCTCCCAGGCGAACACCGGCTGTTCGCGCAAGGATCTGAAAAAGCGTTGCAGCGGATGCTCATGCATTGGCCACGGTCCTGAACTCGTCTTTCATAGGGGTGCGCCTGCCCCCAAAAAAAAGCGGACAGCCTTGGCTGTCCGCAAATATGCGCACATAGAGAGGAGCTTATCGCAGACGCGTTAGAACACCGACTGAATTTTCAGACCGGCGACCAAAGCGTTGTCCACTGCGTCCACTCCACCTGGATGAGTGATGTATTGCAGGTTAGGACGTACGGTCAGCCAGTTAGTGACGTGGAAGCCGTAGTTGATCTCGTAGTTGTATTCGGTTTCACGAATCGGCGAGAACACCGGGTTGTCGTAATCCGAAACACCGTTGGATGCATTGAGCAGTTCGGCGTTTTTCTTCACGTCATCGTTGACGTGAATACGCGCCGCGCCGATACCGATGTCATCTTTTGGACGCGCGTCGAACGGGCCTTTGTAGACAAACATCACCGACTGATAGTTGTCGATGAAGTTGGTGTCCTTGTCGTGGAACGTGGCGTTGGCGGCGATGTTCAGACCGCGGGTCGCGTCACCGTTGTGGCTGGTGAGTTGCTGTTGCGCCACGAACCAGTAGCCGTGCTTGCTGCTGTGGGTGCGGTAGGCGTTACCGGTGGTTGCAGCGTCGTTGCCGTTGATGTCTTCGCGGACATCGCTGGCATCAGCGGTGCTCTTGTAGTAACCGACGCGGTATTCGCCCGGCAGGCTGTTGACCTTCGGCGACCAGACCAGTTCGACCGGCAGAACAGTACCTTTGGTGCCGCTGCCGCTGAGCTTGAAGCCGTTGCCGTGTTCCAGTTGCGACGGGTTCTGGTTGTACGCACCGATCTGCGCGTAGAGCTCGTCGTTGATGTTGTACTTCACGCGGATCGCGGCCTGGCTGACGGGCCAGTTGTACCAGATGTTGGTCGCCCAGTTACCCACCTGGGAGCCGCAGAACGCCAGGTTCTGGAACTCGCACGGGAAGGTGTTGAAGTCTTCGCCTTCACCGAAGTAACCGGCCTTGACGTCGAGCTTGTTGTCGAAGAACTGGTGCTGAATCCACAGCTGGGTCAGACGCACCATGTGGCCACGGCCGTAAACTTCTTGAGACGAGCTCAAGGTGCCGGCACGCGGGTCGCCCACGCGGTCGTTGGAGATGTTTTGACCGTTACGGTTGGTCAGTTGAATCTTGGCCTGAGTGTTGTCCCAGCCCCACAGTTTTTGCAGATCCAGTGCCACGCCCAAACCGAACTGGTCGCTGTAGCGGCCGGTCTTGTCGTCGTTGTAGCCACCGTGCAGGTTGCCACCGACTTCCCCAACGTAATCGGCCTTGATGTCGATACCCTGCTCGATCAGCTTGGTCCGCTCACCACCCCAGTCGCCCGTCATCCATTTGGAATCGGAGCTGAACGCATCGGCGGCCATGGCATTGCCGGCCAGCACCAAGGCTGCCGCTGCTGACACTTGGCAGATCAACCGGGCATTGACGTGTTTCTTTTTCATCCCTACATCCTCGTCTTTATTGTTATTAACTGTTTTTATCTAACGCGGTTTACATAAAGTGCGATGGATTACAGGCAATCCACCGCGTGCTCCCACATTTTGTTCTTCAGCGGCCTTTGAACTGGGCCACGTTGGCAGACCGCGCTTCGGACTGCGCCTGACCGGCAACACCCAACCGCTCGCCAGTCTTGGCATCGAACAGCAGCACTTTCGACGGATCGAATTGCAGCGTCAGGTTCTCGCCCACCTGCGGCGCCACGTCCGGTGCCAGACGGCAGCAGACCTTGGTGTCGTTGAGGTTGACGAATACCAGCGTGTCCGGGCCGGTCGGCTCGGTCACCTGCACTTCGGCGCGAATGCTCGGCAGGCCATTGCCCTCGTCGCTGGCCAGAACAATCTGCTCCGGGCGCAGGCCGAGGATCACTTCGCGATCTTCAAGACCGGCGTCCTGCATGCCCATCGGCAACTCGCAACGCGCCTGGCCACTGTCGAGCAGTGCCAGCAGACGACCGTCCTTGCGCTGCAAACGCAGCGGGATGAAGTTCATCGGCGGCGAACCGATGAAGCTCGCCACGAACAGGTTGGCCGGGTCGTTGTAGATCTCTTTTGGCGTACCGAACTGCTGGATGATGCCGTCCTTCATCACCGCCACTTTGTCGCCCAGCGTCATCGCTTCGATCTGATCGTGGGTCACGTAAACCGTGGTGGTTTTCAGGCGCTGATGCATCAGTTTCATTTCGGTACGCATCTCGACGCGCAGCTTGGCGTCGAGGTTAGACAGCGGTTCGTCGAACAGATAGATCTTCGGCCGACGCGCCAGTGCACGGCCCATCGCCACACGCTGTTGCTGACCACCGGAAAGCTGACCGGGCTTGCGGTTGAGCAAGTGTTCGATCTGCAACAGCTTGGCCACGCGAGCGACTTCTTCATCGATCGCCGACTGCGCCATCTTGCGGATCTTCAGACCGAACTCGATGTTCTCGCGCACGCTCATGGTCGGGTACAACGCGTAGGACTGGAACACCATGGCAATGTCGCGATCCTTTGGGCTCATGCCGCTGACGTCCTGGTCGCCAATCATGATCGCGCCGCCGGTGATGGTTTCCAGGCCGGCGATGCAGTTCATCAGGGTCGACTTGCCGCAGCCCGACGGGCCGACCAGGATCAGGAACTCACCGTCCTTGATCGACAGTTCGATGTTCTTCAAGGTGTCCGGCAGGCCGGCACCATAGGTCTTGTTTACGTTACGAAGTTCGAGCGTAGCCATGATTACCCCTTGACTGCGCCGGCCGTCAGCCCGCGCACGAAATACTTGCCTGCGACCACATAGACCAGCAGGGTCGGCAGGCCGGCGATCATCGCCGCTGCCATGTCCACGTTGTATTCCTTGGCCCCGGTGCTGGTGTTGACCAGGTTGTTGAGCGCCACCGTGATCGGTTGCGAATCACCGCTGGAGAACACCACACCGAACAGGAAGTCGTTCCAGATCTGCGTGAACTGCCAGATCAGGCAAACCATGATGATCGGCGTCGACATCGGCAGAATGATCCGCCGAAAAATGGTGAAGAAGCCTGCGCCATCAAGGCGTGCAGCTTTGACCAGCGCGTCGGGAATGCTCACGTAGTAGTTACGGAAGAACAGCGTGGTGAACGCCAGCCCGTAAACGACGTGGATGAACACCAGCCCGGTGGTGGTGCTCGCCAGGCCCATCTTGCCGAGGGTGAACGAGGCCGGCAGCAGCACGGTCTGGAACGGCAGGAAGCAGCCGAACAGCAGCAGACCGAAGAACAACTGCGAACCGCGAAAGCGCCACATCGACAGGACATAACCGTTCAACGCACCGATGGCCGTAGAGATGATCACGGCCGGAACCGTGATCTTGATCGAGTTCCAGAAGTAACCATCAACCGTGGCCCAGGCCTTGACCCAGCCAATACCGCTGACCACGGTCGGCCAGCTCAGCAGGTTGCCGGTACTGATGTCTTCCGGGGTCTTGAAACTGGTCAACAGCATGACCACCAGCGGAATCAGATAAAGGAACACGGCGAGGATCAGCACCGCGTAGATCGCAATGCGGCTCAGGCTGATCGCAGGTTTGGCAGCGAGACTAGTCATGACGCTTGGTCCTCAGCTCGGAGTACAGGTAAGGCACGATGATCGCCAGAATCGCACCGAGCATCAGAATCGCACTGGCCGAGCCCATGCCCATCTGGCCGCGACTGAAGGTGAAGGAATACATGAACATCGCTGGCAGGTCGGAGGAGTAACCCGGGCCACCGGCCGTCATCGCTGCAACCAGGTCGAAGCTCTTGATCGCGATGTGCGCCAGAATCATCACCGCACTGAAGAACACCGGACGCAGGCTTGGCAGTACCACTTTCCAGTAGATGGTCGGCATGCTCGCGCCGTCGATCTGTGCAGCACGAATGATCGACTGATCAACGCCACGCAGGCCGGCGAGGAACATCGCCATGATAAAGCCCGAGGCCTGCCAGACCGCCGCGATCACCAGGCAATACACCACGCGATGCGGGTCGATCAGCCAGTCGAGACGGAAGCCTTCCCAGCCCCAGTCACGCAACAATTTGTCCAGCCCCATGCCCGGGTTGAGCAGCCATTTCCACGCGGTACCGGTGACGATCATCGAGAGCGCCATCGGGTACAGGTAAATGGTGCGAATGAAACCTTCGCGGCGAATACGCTGGTCGAGGAACACCGCCAGCAACACGCCGATCACCAGTGTGATGCCGATGAACATGCCACCGAACACCGCGAGGTTCTTGCTTGCGACCCACCAACGGTCGTTCTCGAACAACCGCGCGTATTGCGCCAGACCGGCCCACTTGTAGTTGGGCAGGAACGTCGAAGTGGTGAACGACAGCACGAACGTCCACAGGATGTAGCCATAGAAGCCCACCAGCACGATGAACATGCTCGGCGCCAGCACCAGTTTGGGTAGCCAGCGTTGCAATGCATCGAACGGCGAGGCCTTGCTGAACACAGCAACAGAACTCATGGGGAAATCCAGTACAGGGAATAAAAACTACAGTGAGATCCCTTGTGAGAGCGGGCTTGCTCGCGAAGGCGGTGTGTCAGTCGACGGATGGAGCAACTGACACGACGCCTTCGCGAGCAAGCCCGCTCCCACAGGAGGGGCCTGTGCTAACGACGCTTATTTGGCCGACTTGATCGCTGCGCCGAGTTTCTTGGCGGTATCGGCCGGATCGGCTTTCGGGTCGTTGATGAAGTTGGTCACGACATCAAAGAACGCACCCTGCACCGCCAGCGTGGTCGCCATGTTGTGCGCCATGCTCGGCTGCAAGCCGCCGGACTTGGCGTCTGCCAGGAAGTCTTTGGCTGCAGTTTGTGCGCAGGAGTCGAAACCGAGCTTCTCCATGTTGTTCAACATGTCGTTACGCACCGGGATCGAGCCTTTGTTGATGCTGAAGACCTTCTGGAAGTTCTCACCCAGCACGACTTTGGCAATGTCCTTCTGACCCGCGGCAGTGCCGGCGTCTTTCTGCTTGAACACCGCCAGGGAGTCGATGTTGTAGGTGAACGCCTTGTCGGTGCCCGGGAAGGCTACGCACTCGTAATCCTTGCCAGCGACTTTCTTGGCGGCGGTCCACTCGGACTTGGCCCAGTCACCCATGATCTGCATGCCGGCCTTGCCGTTGATGACCTTGGCCGCTTCCAGGTTCCAGTCCTGACCTTTGCCGTCGACGTCCATGTAGGTCGCGACTTTCTTCAGTTCAGTCAGGGCCTTGACCATTTCCGGGCCGGTCAGCGCAGCGTTGTCCAGATCAACCAGGGCTTTTTTGTAACCATCAACACCCATGACCGAGAGCACAACGGCTTCGAACACGGTGCTGTCCTGCCAAGGCTGACCGCCGTGGGCCAGCGCAATGAAACCGGCTGCCTTGAGCTTGTCACCGGCGGCGTAGAATTCTTCGAGGGTGGTCGGGTTCTTGGTGATACCGGCTTTCTTGAAGACTTGCGGGTTGATCCACAGCCAGTTGACGCGGTGAATGTTCACCGGAACGGCCACGTAATCACCGTCGTACTTCACGGTATCGGAGACTTTCTTGTCGAGCAGGCTGTCCCACTTCTCTTCTTTGGCGACGTCCTTGAGCACGTCAGTGTCGAGCAGACCGGTCGACGCCCATTCCTGGATGTCCGGGCCTTTGATCTGGGCAACGCCTGGAGGGTTGCCAGCGACAGCACGGCTTTTCAGTACGGTCATGGCAGTCGCACCGCCACCACCGGCAACAGCGCCGTCTTTCCAGGTGAAACCGTCTTTTTCGACTTGGGCCTTGAGTACATCAACAGCGGCTTTTTCACCACCGGACGTCCACCAATGCACGACTTCCACCGAACCTTTGGATTCGGCAGCGGACACACTGAGGGGCAGAATTGCGAGCGGGAACAGGGAGGCGACAGAAATGACAGTAGCGAGGCGAGAAATCGCATTCATCTGAGATGTACCTTTCTTGTTGTTATGCGTTGCAAGTCTGGTGCTTGCGCTGCACAGGAGTTTAAACAGGACGTTTCGCTTCGCAGGTAACGAAGGGACGCGCGAATGTCACGACATGGTTACATGACTGATTACATAGCAGCGCTCTGGGACAACTGCGCCAGCGCACTCGCCATACTCGGCGACAAGGGTAGACGAGGGATCAGTACGGCTTGCCAGGCGTGATACAGATCGGGTTTGCCCGGCCAGATATCGGCACTTGGGCGGTTCTGTGAGTCGAGTTCGTGGTGCCAACTGCCGTTGCAGCGGTCAATGAAATGGCTTTCACAAAAATCCCAAAACAGCCGATACCAGGTTTCGTACTGCGCCTCGCCCGTGCGTTTGAGCAAGGCACTGGCCGCGGCGCTGGCTTCGGCATGCGTCCAGTGCAGGCGATGGCGGACCACGGCTTTGTTGTCCCAGTCGAGGGTGTAAACAATGCCCGGCGCACCATCGACATCCCAACCGTGACGGCAGTTGTTTTCGAACAGTTTCTGCGCGTCGGTCGCCAGCCAGCCGGGTGTGAGCATACCGGCCTGCACCCGCGCGGCCTCAAGATGCAGCAGCAGCCGCGCCCACTCAAAACCGTGGCCTGGAGTGGTGCCGTAAGGGCGAAAACCGTCGGCACGATTGTCTTGGTTGTACTCGCGCAGCGGTTGCCAGTCGCGGTCAAAGTGCTCGATGACCATGTAGCCATTGGCGCCAGCATGGCCGTGGATCACGCGTTCAACGATGCGCTGGGCGCGCACCAGCCAGCGCGGATCTTCCGTGACGTCGGCCAGCGCGAGGAAAGCTTCGGTGGCGTGCATGTTGCTGTTGGCGCCGCGATAGGCTTCTTCTTCGCTCCAGTCGCGATTGAAGCATTCGCGCATGGCGCCCTCTTCTTCGCTCCAGAAATACGTGTCGATGATGTCGATCGCGTCATCGAGTAAAGCTTGCGCGCCGGGGCGCTGCGCGACCACCGCAGAACTCGCCGCCAGGGCGACGAAGGCGTGCAGATAAGCGTTCTTGCCCGTGTTGCCATCGCGGTGTTCGGCGACCGCGAACCAGCCACCGTGCAGCGCGTCGCGCAACGGCCCGCGCAGGGCCGCGATGCCGTGATCGACCAGCTCGGCGAACCCTGGCAGGCCCTGAATATGGGCCATGGCGAAACTGTGAGTCATGCGTGCGGTGTTCATGGTTTCGGCCTGCGCGTTTGCAGGCAACTGGCCGCGCTCGTCGAGATTGCCAAAACCTTCGGGCAGTTTTGCCGCCTTGGCGAAATCCAGCAGGCGCAGGCCTTCGGCGGCGAGCCATTGCTGATGGGCAGGGGCGTTCAGCCAACTGCTGAAGCCTGGGTGAAAGAGATCCATGGGTGGCCTTTTTTGTTGTTATGACGGCGGGCAGTCTAAACAACGGGCCGGGGCAGGCTTGTAACGAAGGGGACAGGTTTTGTCACCAACCTGTGACATGGATATCGATGTTGAATGGGCCGACGCCTTCGCGAGCAAGCTCGCTTGTATGGTAGGACTTGAAGGGAGGAGGAGGGACAAGGCTCGATTCTGACTGTTAGCGCAGTACAGACCGTGGGAGATTTCACCCTCCTCCTTTCACCCAAGCGCCGATAAAGAATGCATCTGG